>JBBRIB010000375.1:0-3502 GCA_038221745.1 Verrucomicrobiales bacterium | reverse complement strand
CCGTTTGTTGACGACCTTGGAATCCAGACGCGAGGAGAAATCCTCCAGCGAGGTGAATTTCCCATTCTTTTCACGCTCCAAGATGGCGATAGCCATGGCCGCTTCCCCGCAGTTCTTGATCGCAGCCAGTCCGTAGCGCACACCTTTGCTGCCATTGGGTGTGGTTTCAGGAGCAAAGCGGAGTTGTGATGCATTCAAATCAGGTGGAAGAATCTCGATATTCATCCGGTGGCACTCGGAAACAAAGACACCGATCTTATCGGTGTTGTGAATCTCATTGGATAGCAAACCGGCGAGAAACTCTACCGAATGATTTGCTTTAAGATAGGCAGTCCAATACGAGATATGGCCATAACAGGCGGAGTGGGATTTATTAAAACCATAACCCGCAAACATCTCGATCTTTTCGAAAATCTGGTTGGCCAGTTTCTCGCCGATGCCATTGGTCCGTTGAGCCCCTTCAACGAACTTGGAGCGTTCCTCCGCCATCTTTTTGGGATCCTTCTTGCCCATCGCGCGGCGCAGAAGATCGGCACCGCCGAGGGTGTAGCCCGCCAGGAGCTTGGCGGCATTCTGGACCTGCTCCTGATAAATCATCACCCCATAAGTCTTGCCGCAGACCTCTTCGAGCAAGGGATGCTCGTAGAATGGCTTCTTACCCTTTTTCACGTCCAGCATCTGATCGATGAATTGCATGGCACCAGGGCGATAAACGGCGATCAAATCGATAATATCATCGATGCTGTTAATATCATATTTCCGGCATGTCTCGACCATGCCGCCGGACTCCAGCTGGAACACACCCATCGTTTCGCCACGGTTGAGAATCGCGAAAGTCTCCATATTATCGAGTGGGACGGTTTCAATGACAAATTCCGGCGTGTGCCTGCGGATGTGCTCGACCGCATCCTGAATGACGGTAAGGTTTTTCAAACCGAGAAAGTCCATCTTCAGCAGCCCCACCTCGGTGATGGCATTCATGTCATACTGGGTGACGATTTCGCCTTCGTTACCACGGGTGAGCGGGACGTGCTCATCCAACGGACGATCACCTATCACCACACCGGCCGCGTGAACGCCGACGTTGCGGTTGATCCCTTCGAGCTTGAGCGCGTAGCTCCAAAGCTCACGGTAATTGGTGCTGTTCTCAATGAGTTCTTTAAGCTCCGGTTTGCTGTCCCACTCGCTCTTGAGGGTCACGCCGGGTTTCGCATCGATCATTTTTGCGATGCGATCCGCCTCACCGTAGGAAATCCCCATCACGCGGGAAACATCCCGCAGCACACTCTTCGCCCCCATGGTGCCGTAGGTGATGATATGTGAAACACTGCGTTCACCATATTTTTTTCTCACATAATCGATCACCTCCACGCGGCGGCTTTGGCAGAAATCAATATCCACGTCGGGCGGGCTGACACGCTCCGGGTTGAGGAAACGTTCGAACAGGAGACCGAAGCGGATCGGGCAGATGTCCGTGATGCCCAGAGCGTAAGATGCGAGCGAGCCCGCCGCCGAGCCCCGCCCGGGGCCGACAGGGATATTGTGATCACGCGCCCACCGAATGAAATCAGCGGTGATGAGGAAGTAGGATGCGAAGCCGAGTTTATTGATGACATCGACTTCGTATTTCAAGCGCGTGGCAATTTCCTCAGACTCCGCCTTTTCCGCGCCGTAGCGTTTCAAGAGGCCTTCGCGGCAGACCTTCATCATATACTCCTCACGCGGGCTGCCGTCCGGCGTGCCGAATTGAGGATATTTTTCAGATGAGGTGGAATCCAATTTGATCTCCACATTGCAGCGGGCGGCGATTTCGAGGGTGGTATCGCAAGCACCGGGGATCTCGATGAAAAGCGCACGCATTTCCTCTGCCGTTTTGAAATATACTTCCGGGGTGTAGCGCATCCGGTTTTCATCAATGACCAAGTGCCCGGTGCCGATGCAGATCATCACATCGTGGGCTTCATGGTCCTCACGATTGAGGAAATGCACGTCATTGGCAGCCACTGGCTTGAGGCCGAATTCCTGGGCAAGTTTCAACAATCCCGGGGTGACGCGGCGCTGAGGTTCAAGGCTATGATTGTGAATTTCCACATAGGTGTTCGAAGACCCATAGATTTCCACCAGCTCCGCAAGAGTATCACGCGCCTTTGCCTCATCGCCAGCGAGCAGCCATTCATTGACGGGGCCGGAGATACACCCGGTGAGACAGATAATGCCTTTTGAGCGGGCTTTGAGAGTTTCACGATCCACCCTGGGTTTACCATAGTAGAGGCCTTCAAGGTGGCCCTTGGTAATGAGCTTGGAAAGATTGCTCCAGCCCTCGTTGGTTTCGGCCAGCAGCGTCATGTGGGTGGCACGCTTGCGCCCGGCGACTTCTTTCTTCTCCTCCATCGCAAATGGTGCGAGGTAGATTTCACATCCAAAAATGGGTTTCACGCCGTACTTGAGGCAGCTTTGATAGAATTCTATCGCACCATACAGATTCCCATGATCTGTCATGGCGACGGCGGGCATGCCCAGCTCGGCCGCGCGTTTGGCGAGATCCTTGGTGCGGATCATGCCGTCTAGCAGGGAGAATTCGGTATGCAGGTGAAGGTGAACAAAGGAATCGGACATCGGGCGGCCCGAGGCTAGCGGCCCCGGCAGAAAGGGCAAGCGGCGCATTTACAAAGCGCGTCCAAGGCATCGATTCTTGAGATTTCCTGGTGGTTTCAGGACTCTTTCAGGCGGCTATTTCCTCCTCCGATGGCCTACGCCAAAGGAGGCCCCTAACAACAAGAGCGAGGAAACAGCGGGTTCGGGAACGACCACAAGTGAAAGACCGTAGGCGGTCAACTGGCTGCCCGTCTGTTGGACATTGATGGTGTAGCTGCCTGCGCCGAGCGGGGCGGTGAATCCACTTCCCGTAATACGCGTTGTGGCCAAACTCGTCAGCACGTTGGTGGTGGCGAGGGGGTATGTGGAACGATCTAGGTGATTGCCAGCTAACAGAGCGGTCCCACTTTCAGGCAAAATGGATGTTAGACCTTCATCAATGTGAATGAACCCTCGATTCCCGGTTCCGCCGGAACTCACATCGATGTAGCTGAGTAGAAAGATACCCGTAAGCGTCTGGCTGGGAAGAATGGTGAAAGAAAAATAGTCCCGCGTATCTGAAGTGACTTGAACGGTTCCTGAAACCGTGTTGGTTCCAAGATCCAGATTGATGAATGTGGGAGCGCCGGGAAGTGTGGAGAGATCGCCACTAACAGATTCCACATAAGAAGCTGCGCTCAGCGTGGTCGCAGCAAATGGAAGGAACCAAAAGCGGCGCATGAGCGATGGGAGTGATTTCATAGGACATTTTTACTTGTTATCGAGATTCGCGTCGAGCTCTTCCGCGCTTACAGCAGATACCACGCCAGATGCAGGCACGGGAATTTTGGAGATCCAAAGCAAGGCGTTTAGGATGATTTTCCGAAATTCTTCGTTGCCCCAGTTCGCATGGAAATGGCCACCGGTA
>JBBRIB010000374.1:0-3505 GCA_038221745.1 Verrucomicrobiales bacterium | reverse complement strand
GCATCACCGACCTCCGCGCCTTCGCCGCCAAAAAACAAAAGGTCGCCAAGCTCCTCACCGAAGCCGACCTCGCCGAAGAAGCCGAACCGCACCAGAAAGCGGCGGAAAAAGCGCTGGCTCAAGCCGCCGCCATCGAGAATGGCGATCTGGAAACCACAGGCAACATATCAACCTTGCCCGGACACTGAAAAAAGTGATGCTTTCCCCATGGTTCATATTACCGAAGGACATTAAGAATGAATTCATCGCCAACATCATACCCTGGATCCCGTTGGTGGAAGTTCGATTTCCACACGCACACACCAGCGAGTTCCGACTATGGATCAGGAGAAAATCAGGTAACAAACAAGGCGAGAACGGCGCGCGAGTGGATTGGCGATTTCCTCTCAGCTGGAGTCGAATGCGTTGCGGTCACCGATCACAACTGCGGGAACTGGATTGATTCCCTTCAGACAGAACTGGAAAAAATAAAAACCGAAGGTGTCTCAGGCAGTGAGAATTTCTACCTGTTTCCCGGCACCGAGCTTTCCATCGGCGGAGTTCACTATCTTGCAATTTTCGATCCCAGCGCAAACGGAAAAACCATCTCCGATTTGCTAGCCGTGGCAAAATATAACAACGATCCGAACAACGCTCAGGGCTTCTGCGATGAAACGGATGTAGCCACGATTTGCAAAGAAGTCGCACGTTTGGGAGGAATCATGATTCCTGCCCATGTGGACTTGGAAAGCACCGGCCTTTTCAAAACATCGCAGACGGCTGCGCTCGGACCTATCTTCAAATGTGATGTCATCCAGGCGATGGAAGTCGTGGAGTCCACCTTTACTCCTCCACCTGTTTACTCCGATGCGAAAGTCCGCTGGGCCACGGTCCTCGGCTCCGATTCGCATCATCCGACTGCGCCTCCAGCGGACTCATCGGTCTCCCGCCCCTCTTTTCCAGGCTCCCACTTCACCTGGGTGAAAATGGGAACCCCGTCACTGGCCGCCTTAAAATTGGCCCTTCACGACGGCAACGATTTTTCCCTGATCCGCTCTGATGAAAAGCCTTCCGGCTTCGACCCGAATCAGACTCCTCATGATTGGATCGAGTCATTGGAAATCACCAATGCGAGCCTGATGGGCTTGGGGACACCTGCGATCTATTCATTTAATCCTTGGATGAACGCCATCATTGGCGGAAGGGGTAGTGGCAAATCCACCCTGGTGCATTTCATCAGATTGGTTGCCAAACGAGGAGATGATCTTTCCCGCCTTGGTGACGAGTCGCAAAACCGGGTACTGAAAAATTTCAACAGTTTCGCGAGAGTCGCCAGTGGCCGGAATCAGGAAGCGGGCGGGTTGCGCGATGCCACACAGGCGGTTTTGATCTACCGCAAGGGTGGAGAAAGATTCCGCCTCACTTGGCTAGCTTCAGACCGTGGGACGAATGTGGAAACCTGGGATGAATTCCTCAGTGACTGGGAGCCCGCATCATCGCAAGACGTTGTTTCCCGCTTCCCTTTACGAATCTTCAGTCAGGACGAAATTGGTCTAATCGCAGAGCGCCCGGAAGCCCTTCTTGCCCGAGTGGACGAGAGTATCGCCAAAGCGGATTGGCAGTCCAAATGGAACAGCGCGGAAAACCGGTTTGTGTCAATAGTCACGAAAATCCGGTCACTGCGATCACGCCTTGCCGAGAAAGACCGCCTCACCGGCCAATTGGAGGATCTGATCAAGCAACTCGCGACGTTTGAAAAATCGGAGCACGCCAAAATCCGCAAGGATTTTCAAACAATCAGCCGTCAGGACCGCGAGATGGATGCGCTCTTCAGTGCGTTTGACGAACTGGCCGAATCCGTCGGCACACTCAATGACGGGTTCTTGCTTCACGATCTTCCAGACGATCTGATCGACTTGGAAAATGGTCCGGACTCGAGTCTCGCAGAAGTGGACCTGGCGCTACACTCGGCTGCCACCAAGGCATCCCGTATTCTTGAAAAAGTGCGGGCCTCAATGAAGGGATTGGCGGAAATCCAGAAGGCCCGGCTGCTTGCCTCCGCTTGGTTCACTTCCAAAACCGGGATGGAAACCGCACACCTGACATTGGTGGAAGCGCTCAAAAATCAAGGAGTTGAAGACCCATCGACTTTCCCGACACTTGTTGCCAGGCGGCAGTCGGTTGAGAAAGCCCTTAAGGAAATCGACGGCATCGAAAAAGAGATTGAGAAACTAACAAAAGAAGCCATCGCCTGCCGGGATGTAGAAATGTTAGCGCTGCGGGCCGGGTTGAGGTCGCTGCGGCGTGAGTTTCTGAGCAAGGAGCTTGGGGGTAATCCATACGTCCAAATTTCGCTCAATTCATTCGGAGATGAAGAGGACAAAGACAGGGTAGAGGCCGACCTTCGACGTATCCTCGGCTGTGAGGGCAATCGATTTGCCGCAGCATTACGCGATGGCGAAAGCCATGCCGGATTTGTAGAAGAGCTCTATTCGGCGCTTCCCTCCGCGCCTGACGAAAGATCTGAAAGGATTCTGGAGCGGATCCAAAATTGGAAACAAGAGGTCGCCAATGCTGGTAAAAACAAGGCGAACCAGCTTTCCGGGAAATTCGCAAATTTCATTGCCTCCCAATGCAAGGCCAGACCCGAGTTTCTGGATAGGCTGCTTGTTTGGTTGCCTGAAGACTCACTGGTTGTCTCCTATAGCCGCGGTGGGAATGGCAAGGATTTCGTGCCATTGACGACTGGATCCGCAGGCGAGAAAGCCGCCGCCTTGCTGGCGTTTTTCCTCGCTCACGGACGAGATCCTTTAATCCTCGACCAACCCGAGAACGACCTGGACAATCATTTAATTACCGATCTCGTGGTCAAACAGCTACGCGCAAACAAAAAGCACCGCCAGATCATCGTCGTCACCCACAATCCTAACATCGTGGTCAACGGTGACGCGGAAATGGTGCATGCAATGCACTTCGCTGGCGGCCAGTGCCGGGCGAAGTCCTCAGGCTCCCTTCAGGAAAACACGGTCCGGACCGAGGTATGTGAAGTGATGGAGGGAGGACGAACCGCCCTGGAATCGAGATTCCGCAGACTGATTTGAAAGTATGAACCTGAGCACAGAACAATTGATGGATATGATTCGGCTGGGCGAGGATTCCGGAATCGAATTCAAGGAAGTGCGCTTCAGTGGCGACCGGGTAACGGATCCTAAAAGAGATCACCTCGCCAAGGAGATCGCGGCCATGGCAAACGCCAAAGGAGGCTGGCTCGTGCTCGGTGTGGATGATAAAAACCGAAGAATTCTCGGAGTCCCGCTGGATCGCTTGGGCGGACTGGAGCGCTTGATCGGGGAAATCTGCGTGGATACCCTGAAGCCTCCGCTTCCTGTCGATATGTTCCGGCGGGAACTGCCCAATGAGCTGGGCGAATCAGTGCCGCTGCTGCTCGTTCGAATCGAAAAAAGCCTCTACGCTCACCAGGCTCCCGAAGGATTTTTCTATCGTGTGGGAAGCAGGGCTCAGCCCA
>JBBRIB010000373.1:0-3519 GCA_038221745.1 Verrucomicrobiales bacterium | reverse complement strand
CTGGCGCGAGCTTGAAAAACCTCGAAATCGGTTCCACCGCTCCCGGCTTGGTTTCGCTAAAACGCAGTTTTGAAATTTCCGAATGTCCAGTACGGGTGCTGGATGTCAGGAGTTTGGGATTCCATATCCGCAGATCGCCGTTGTGCCAAGCGGTAGCACCCAGGCAACGCATCTCGCTGGCATAGGACGATGGCTTGCCCCATAAGAAGCTGCGTTCAGCACCATCCAAGGCAGCCTCACCGTGTATCCTGCGGCACCAAACGCCTCGATCAATTCCTCAAGGAATTTCTTGTGACTTCCCACCGTCAGACCTTTCACGTTTTCAAACACGAAATAATCCGAATCCAGTTCCGAGACGATACGGACGAAATCTCGTATCAGGCTGTTGCGAGGATCGTCCAAGACCCGCTTGCCAATCATCGAAAAACCTTGGCATGGTGCCCCTCCGAAAACGACATCCACCTTTCCCTTGATTCCTGCGATTTCCCGAATCCGGTCACCCGTCACATGCTGGACTGAGTGGGGAATCATGGCACAGTTTGGAAAATTGAACTTATGAATACAGCAATGGATCGGATCGATTTCCACCGCTGCTGCGATATTGAATCCCGCCTGTTCGAACCCGAGAGACATTCCGCCTGCTCCCGCAAACAGATCAACCCCGACCGGCCTTGACGATTCTGAAACACACTTCATGGTGTTCTTATGATTACTTTTGGTCATCGGTTCAAGAGATTTTATTTGAAGGGGTATTTTTACAGAAAGTTTCCAATCTGGTGACGAATGTTTGCAAACGTTGCCCCGCAGACTTCTGCTCTATCATGACTTTACCAGACAAGAATAGATGGAAGTAACCGCAATTTCCAAACAGCTTCAACCGCCAAGAGACTAACGGAGACAAAAGATGGGCGGCGAGCCAATTCTTCACGTCCTGCTTTCGCCCTTCGAGAGATCAGCTACGGAAAACCCCATAGGCCATTCCTAACAAAACCAACACCGCCAGCGCCCACCAATACCACCTCAGGCCGCTTTGGCGGTGGGGGCCTTTGCCAAATTCGCGGGCGACGAAGTCATTGTAATCGAAGTCATCGCTCGGCAGATCCAGCCCATCCACCGCTGGGTCCTGCTCCCAGGATTTTTTCTTTGGCCGGGCCTTTTTGGCACAACCGGCGCATGGCTTGCCCACGCGGACCTCGGTCTCGCAAAACGGACAAACGTAGCTCAGGGTTTCGGGCATCGGTTGAATGAAATAGACTCGTAAGTTACATTTTCCGCAAGCGCGAAGAATCCGCCTTGGCATCCGGGTCATTGCCGTGGAACGTGGGGCGGCATGGGATTGAGTCTTTCTGAGTTACGTGAGCGCTTGCCGCAAGGCGGGCTGTTCGGCGGCGGCGCGTGGCGATGGTCGCCCGAGCCTCTCAAACTGACCCAAACGGAAGCCCGCCAAATGATGTCCCTCGGCCATCCCTTGGCAAAGTTCCAACAAGCGTGTGATGCCCTCTACCGCCGCAGCGCCGCTGGAAAACTCCCCGAGTGGCTCGCCGAGCTGCTTGATGAGGGGAAACCGGAGTGGCTGGCGAATCTCCAACGCCAACCCTCCACCGTAGATCAATTTCCCCGGGTGATCCGCCCGGATTTGATTCTAACCGAAACCGGGTTCGCCATGTCCGAGTTGGACAGCGTGCCGGGCGGCATCGGCGTGGCCGCTTGGCTGGCGAGGATTTACTCCAAGGCGGGTTATGATGTGTTGGGCGGGCCGGATGGAATGATCGAGGGTTTCCGCTCATTGATGCCGGAAGGGGGAACCGTGCTTGTTTCTGAGGAATCAAACGACTACCGCCCGGAGATGGCATGGCTCACCCGCGAACTCGGAGCAAACTGGAACGTCAGCTCTGCGGAAGAATATGTGCCGGATGGAAAATCGCTCTATCGGTTTTTCGAACTCTTCGATTGGGAATCCATCGGCTCATCACGCAAGCTGGCCGATGGTGCCGCTGCGGGTGAAATCAAAATCACCCCGCCATTCAAGCCGCACCTTGAAGACAAGCTTTGGCTCGCCCTGCTCTGGTCCCCTGCTCTCAAGAAAGTCTGGGAGCAATCGCTGCGTGGTAGTCACCTCAAGCGCTTGCGCGAGATCGTGCCCTTCGGCTGGGTTCTCGATCCCACCCCCCTGCCACCGCATGCCGCATTGCCCCGGATGAACGCCCATTCTTGGGAAGAGGTGGCGCAGTTCAGCCAAAAGGAACGGCAGTTGGTTTTAAAAGTCAGTGGCTTTCATGAAACCGCGTGGGGTTCACGCGGCGTCTTCATCGGCCACGATATGCCCTCGTCGGAATGGCAGGAGCGGCTGGAATCCGCGCTCGAACAAGCCTCCGAGCAGCCATGGATCCTCCAGGAATTCCGCGAAGGACGGCGGGTGGAGCATCCCGTCTTCCGCGACGATGGCAGCGTGGAAATGATGCAAGGCCGGGTCCGGCTATGCCCTTATTTTTTCACCGACGACGCAGGCCAAACCACCTTCGGCGGCTGCCTCGCCACCCTCGTCCCCGCCGACAAAAAGAAAATCCACGGCATGAGCGATGGGGTTTTGATCCCATGCGTAATCGGTTAGTTCGGTCCACTACCCATTTCCCCTTGTTGTTTCCTTGACCCGTGCTTGCCCGACAGCCGGTGTGCCGCCCCGCCCCATGCCACGATGGCCTGCGGCTTAATCTAACTGAACAAAACTACTGCTCCGCCATGGCCGCAGAGATCCATGCCACTAAGGACGCCCCGCTGAATAAGAAAACCCTCGCCTTGATCGGCTTTGGCTCACAAGGCCATGAATCTCAAGAACGAGCAAGGCATCGCTGGCATGCGTTTCTCCATCTCTGAGACCGCTGAATGTGGCGACGTTACCAAATACCGGCTGACAGATTTGCGAGCATCACCCTTGGAACTCGGGTCGGCTGAAGGCAGTGCCGTATTTCAGGGGACTGTCACACTCACTTGATAGAACCGCTTGACGACTCCAGGATCTGAAACAACGAATGAACGCGGCGAGGCGCTACCTACCACGGCAGGCTGATTGGGCGTATTTAGCCAAGTGACAAGATCGTCCGACTGGCGGAGGCGATAGTTTCGGCCGAGTGAGGTAGGGAAAATGATATTCAATGAGGCCAGATTACCGGTGACAGTGGCGGCGAAGCGGCTGTTTGAATTGTTAGGATCTGTCAGGGCGATCCATTCATCATTGTTGCTCAGGCCATCGGCATCGAAATCAAAAGAAGGAGCCCGCTGTGGGACGGTGGCGCTGGCTGGAAGGATTTCATAACTCCAGGCGTTGTAGTTGTTTAAATTCCCCGCTTCATAAGCACCGATGTCTGGCGGGCCGACGATGGCGAAGCCGCGTGCATCGCTGGTGAGGGCAGGCACAAGCAAGGGCGCAGCATCGCGGGCGGGGCTTCCGGGAAGCAGTGCAATCTTCTGGGTGGGGCCTCCGTAGTTCCCAAGGGGTGCGAGCAGGATGGTGGATAAAGT
>JBBRIB010000372.1:0-3523 GCA_038221745.1 Verrucomicrobiales bacterium | reverse complement strand
CCCGCATCCTTTCGAAAACCTTCGGAGTTATCCGCGGCAAAGCAGGCCCACGAAGATGATCCTACACCCATGACCCCCTCATTCCAAGAATTACCGATCAGCCAGATCCCCGCGCTGCGTTTTCTCCAGCAGCTCGGGTATTCCTACCTGAGCCCGGAAGACGTGGCGGTGGAGCGCAAGGGGCCGGGCGAAGTATCCGGAGATTGTGAAGGACGGTTTTCGTCCGTATTTCCGTGCCTTGAGCCTGCCATGGGAGGAGCAAATGTCTCCGTTTTTAGGCATGGGATCGCGATTTTTGAAGGGCTTTTCATCTCGCAGATTCCGCGAATTGGGGCTTACGGATTTCGCACAATGTGCGAAATAACTCTCAACATATCCGCTACGCCTCTCCACGATGCGCACCAGGGCGGATACTTTATATACAGATCCCGCCAGGAAGGAGGCAGACCGTGAAGTTCACTGAACCCGCCCTTTCGATCCTCGATCTGATCCAGCGTTGGTGCGACCGGGGTCTTCAAATAGCGGATGCCACGGAGGCGGCTCACTACCTCCAGTTCATTGGCTATTACCGGCTTTCAGCCTACGCCCTGCCGCTGTAAGACAAGTCTGGAAGCACCAGCGGCGTCTTCGACAAGCCATTCAAGGCTGTGACTTCGTTTGGTGACATCCTCAACCTTTACCGCTTTGACCGTGAATTGGGCTTTTGTTCATGGATGCCATTGAACGGATCGAGGTCGCGGTGTGCAGCACGATTGTTTCCGAAATGTGCCAGCGTCATGGTCCACACTGGTTCACCGTAGCAGGCCTCGCCAACCGGACCAAGAAAACGATCATTGAAAAGATGGAGGAAGATCCGTTTTTCTATCGAAAGTTTTCCCTGCTGCTCAAACAGGCCATTGACGATTATCACGCGCAGCGCATCAGTGATGCCGAGTATCTCGCCAAGGTCACGGAGATCATGGAACAAGTGCGCGACGGGAAAATGAAGGAAGCACCGGATCTTCTAAAAGAGCGGGATTTGTCTCGCGCGTTTTTCGGAGCTCTGCAGAAGGAGCTGAGCGAGGAGGGCAGGTCTTGCAGTCCATGAAGCGAAAGTTGGAGCAAACAGAGATTTCATGGAAGACATTGAGAGAACGCGGGCGGATTAGCGACGCGGTGGCCCAATTTCCTTTTCAGAGCGGGCGCTGGCTGCAAGGGTGGCGGGGGCATGAAACTACTGCCAGCTCCCTGATATAACTGAACTTTCCTCCCCTCACTCATGCAAGCACTCACTCCAGCAGGACAAAACATCGTCAATGACATTTCCCGGCGCTATGGCCTCAGCGATGATTCCGCGGTGCGGATGCTGGTGGCGGTGAACAACGGCGGGGGCACCATGGCCCAGTTCAGTTGTCCGGAACTTGGCAGCGGGCAGTGGATGCGCGGCGGGATGACGATGGTGAGCGACATGTTCAACCACAACCTCAAAGCCACGGTAAACAATCTCTGTGGCGAGCTTTCGAACGCGTTGGCCAACAACCAGATTTTCCAACCCTCCCCACAAGGTGGCACAGGTGGAACCAATTGGTGGCCCGATGGGCTAGGCATGCCGTCCAGCAGCGGCTCGCAGAACAACACCCGCTACGCCATTTTCCCGCAAACCCGGCGCCTCGCGGTGCAGCGCGATGGCCAGGTCTCGGTGTTCGATACCCTCAACCATCATATCGGCGGGGTGAGCCAGCAACAGGGCGGAAATGATTCGCTGACTTTCAGCAGTCAGTTTGGCACGATTTCGAGTCTCAGCCTGCCTTTGGTTTCCGGTGTCGGCCTGCAAATGCAACAAAGTCCGCCCGCCGTGCACAACAATTTCGCGGCTGCTCCCGCGCAGGCCCCTCAAGGCAACTCGCAGTCCTCATCGGATGTGGTGGCGCTGCTGGAAAAAATCGGCCAGCTGCGTGATGCCGGCGTGCTGACTCCAGACGAGTTCATTGCAAAAAAAGCGGAACTCTTAAGCCGTTTGTGAGACTTGCGGCGAGCTGACCGGGCAGTTAGCGGGCTGAAATTTTCACCTCTTACAGCTTGGACAATGCCCGCAGAGCCGCCACAGTCCGCGGCGTGAACTCTTGCAACTCGATAGGCATTGGCTTGGCTGGCTTTGGAACCGTGGGTTCCGGCGTTTGGAATACGCTTGAACGCAATGGGGCTCTCATCGCCCAACGCACCGGCGGCGGCGTCTCACTGCACATTGCCAAAATCCTCGTCCGCGATCTCGCAAAGGTCCGCGCCACGACCCAGGATGCGCCGGTAGAAATTTTCACCACCGATTGGAAGGCACTCGTGGCGGATCCGGCGGTGGACATCGTCGTCGAACTCATCGGCGGGACGACGGATGCTTTTGAAATCGTGGCCGCCGCGCTCCGGGCCAAGAAGCCCGTGGTGACGGGAAACAAGGCGCTGTTGGCCGAACGCGGAGTGGAGCTGTTTGCCATTTCCAAGGAAATGGACACACCCATCCATTTTGAAGCAGCGGTGGCAGGCGGCATTCCGATCATCAAGACGGTGCAGGATTCATTCATTGGAAACCGGATTCACTCGTTTTCCGGGATCATCAACGGGACTTCAAACTACATCCTCGGGCGCATGACGGATGCCGGGCTGACCTTTGAGGCGGCCCTCGCCGAGGCCCAGGCGCTTGGCTATGCCGAGGCGGATCCAGCCCTGGACGTGAATGGCTGGGATGCGGCGCACAAAGCAATTCTGTTAGCCACGCTGGCTTATGGTTTCCCGATTGATCCCCGCACGATCCACGTTTCCGGCATTGAGCAGGTGCGCCCCGCGGATATCAGTTTTGCGAAGAGCCTTGGGTATATTGTGAAACTCTTAGCCGTGATCCGCGAGCATGCGGATGGCGCGGTTGAGCTGCGTATCCAGCCATCGTTCATCGCGAGTTCGAACATCCTCGCCTCGGTGCATGGGGTCTTCAATGCGGTGGCCGTGCATGGCGATGCGGCAGGCGAGGCACTTTTCTACGGGCGCGGCGCTGGCCAGGATCCCACCGCCTCCTCTGTGGTGGCGGATCTGGTGGAGGCGGCGCGGTCCCTGCGGCAAGCGACCGGCCACCGCGGCTTCCTGCCCTACCGGGAAAGCGGGCGAATCCTGCCTGTGGGCGAGACTTCCACCGCGTATTATGTGCGCTTCGATGTGACGGACCGCCCCGGCGTGATTGCGGAAATCGCCAAGGCCCTGGCCGATCATAAAATCGGCATTTCCGGTACCCACTCTCCCGTCAATCCGGCCAACCCGGATGCGGAATTCGTGGATATGGTCTTTCTGCTCCACACTTGCACTTTTGGAAGGCTTCAGGAGGCGCTGGCGGAAATCGAGGCGCTCGATTGCATCAACAGCAAGCCGGTGGTATTCCGGGTGGAAAATCTTGGGTGAGAGTCGCGCTCCCTAGGTGGCTGACGCGTCTCGCGGCTGGGTCAATGAGATGAGAAAGTGTGGAGGCTTATGCCGCTTTTCTTTCTCCACCCATTGGCTTTGC
>JBBRIB010000371.1:0-3548 GCA_038221745.1 Verrucomicrobiales bacterium | reverse complement strand
CCGTCCCGGGGAACAATACTGCCACACCCTCACCCACTGTTTTTCAAACCCACAAAGTAAAAAATGACCCCACTACCACTTCCTATTCTTGCTCAAGCAGCAGCTCAGAATCCCGCCATGGGCACCTTGGATATGGTGCTGTTCCTCGTCGCCGTCGTCGGCGTCATCGCCTTTGGAATCTGGCAGGGAAAAAAGGAAACGGTGGGTGCCGGTGAACAAGGAGGCGCGGCGGGTTACTTTCTAGCGGGCCGCGGGCTGACGTGGTGGCTGGTGGGCTTTTCACTCATCGCGGCAAATATCTCGACCGAGCAATTTGTGGGGATGTCCGGCCAGGCGGCGGATTGGCTCGGGATGGCGATAGCCTCTTACGAATGGATGGCGGCCGTCACGCTCGTGGTGGTGGCCTTTGTGTTTTTACCCAAGCTCCTGCGCTGCGGCATCTACACGATTCCTGAATTCCTCGAATACCGCTACGGCGTGGTTTCCCGAACGGTGATGGCCATTTCCACACTGGTAATTCTGGTAGGGGTGCCGACGGCATCGGTGATCTACTCCGGGGCCAAGGTGGTTTCGGTGTTCTTCGCCGGGCAACAGTTTCTGGGGCTGGACCTCGGCTCGATCACGGTGGGTTGCTGGATCATCGGCCTCTCAGCCGCGGCCTATGTTTTCGTAGGCGGACTCAAAGCTTGTGCGTGGACAGACCTGATCTGGGGAGCGGCGCTCATCGTCGGCGGTGTGATCGTGCTGGTTCTCGCCCTCGGTGCGATGAAGGAGGCGAATCCGGAAGATTTGATCCAAACCAAAGTGGCCAATTCCAGCGCCACGGTGCAGGATTTGGAAAAAGCAGGTGGTTGGGAACGATTCATTCTGCTCAACGACGGGAAAGACGGCGAAGCAGTGGCCAAAGAAGGTGAAAACCTCTCGGGTGGTAAACTTCACATGATCCGCCCGAAAACCGATGCGGCCATCCCATGGACGGCGCTCATTCTCGGGTTGTGGATTCCTAACTTTTTCTATTGGGGTCTCAATCAATACATCGTTCAGCGCACGCTCGGTTCGAAATCCTTGGCAGAGGGCCAGAAAGGGATCGTTTTCGCGGCGGCCTTGAAATTGATCATTCCTTTCGTCGTAGTGATTCCAGGGATCCTTTGCTTCAATCTTTATAGCAAAGATCTGCGAGCCGAGGCCGTAAAGAAGAATCAAGCGACCCTCGCTGCCATTGAAAAAGCAGGCGATGATGGCAAACTCCGTGTCTATCCAGTGACGGGGAATTTCTCGAAGATCGATCCCGAGAACACCCGTAAAGTCATCGATCACAACGCACGCATCCTCGGTGAAAAACCGGAGATTTCGGCCACTGCCACTGCTGATGAACTCACCGCGATCAACAATGTTCTGCTTGGCAAGGCGGCGGAAAAGCAAATCAAAAAGGGCACCAAGTTGATCGGCTACGATTACGATGCCGCATTCCCGGTGCTCTTGCGCAAGCTGATGCAGCCCGGAATCACCTGGTTCGTGCTCGCCGCGATTTTTGGTGCGGTGGTCTCCTCGCTGGCTTCGATGCTCAACTCGGCATCCACCATTGCCACCATCGATATCTTCCAGAAAATCAAACCCGCCAGCTCCCAGGAAACCTTGGTGGGGATGGGTAAATTTTTCACCATCCTGTTTGTCCTGATCTCCTGCCTCATCGCACCGAATCTCGGTAACCCGGCTTTTGGTGGCATTTTCACCTTCATTCAAGAGTTCCAAGGCTTCATCAGCCCCGGTGTGTTGATGGTCTTCCTCTTCGGCTTCCTCGTCCCACGGGCACCTCGCTTCTTGGGCTGGCTTGGCATCCTCGTCAACGTCGTGCTCTACGGTTACCTCTATCTCTTCCAAGGGCAGATTCCATTCCTCAATCGCATGGCCATCTGCTTTGGCGTGGTCTTCGCCGTCATGGCAATCATCACCGTGGTGAAGCCGCTGAAAACTCCGGTAGTCATGCCTGTCACCGACCTGATCTGCCTCGAGTCCTCGAAAATCGCAAAAGTCTGGGCTGTGGGAGTCGTGATCGGAGCCATCATTCTCTACATCATCTTCTGGTGAGTGGATCGCGCAGCCTCATTTTTTCCGCATGAAAATCACCTGCTACACCGGCGGCTTCGTCCAAACGAATGGCTACCTGATCGAGACCCCCGATGGAAACCTGCTCATTGATGCGCCCCAAGGCATCACCCGGTGGATCCAGGAGCGCGGCGTACGGGTGGATGAGGTGCTGCTCACCCATCAACACTACGATCACGTGGAAGATGCCGCCGCCATGAAGGATCTTGGCGCGCGGCTCCATGCCTTTGAAGATTACTCCAAAGACCTCACGCTGGAAAATATCGCACGAGGGTGGGGTATGCAGATCAAGGTGGCGCCCTATCAGATCGACAGGCACCTGGAAATTGGCACCACCCTCAAGCTCGCCGGTTTGGAAATTTCACTGGCCCACGTTCCCGGGCATTCGTCCGATAGCGTCACCTTTTATTTTCCCGGTGAGGCAGTGGTTTTTTCGGGAGACACATTGTTCGAGGGATCCATCGGCAGGACCGATCTACCGGGCGGGGACACCGCACAATTGTTGGATGGTATCGCCCTGCATCTGCTTACTTTGCCGCCTGCGACCCGCGTTTTACCCGGCCACGGCCCCGGCACGACGGTGGCTGCCGAGCAGACGGGAAATCCCTACCTTGCATGAATCCGGGAAGTCGCGAGAATGTTCGCTTTCAGCAGAGCTGTTTTTGCGCTATGGGTTGCGGCATGAAATTGAAGCGAACCCTCGTTTGTGCTGCCACTCTTGCTTTCTCCGCATCATGGGCCGCGGCGCAAAAACCCGTTCCACCGCCATCGCCCGTCAGACTGCCGATGAGCGTGGTCTTCCAAGGCGAAGGGAAATTCCATGCCATCGTCGCCAAGGCCGAGCGGGAAAACTGGCGTGCTCTCCCGCTCAGCGAGCGCACCGTGCGGGTGGCCCGTGAGATGGTGGGCATTCCTTACGTGAACTACACCTTGGAAGTGGACGATAAGATCGAATCCCCGGTGGTGAATTTCAAAGGCAAGGATTGCTGGACTTACTATGAAAACGCCTTGGCGATCGCCCGGATGCTGCGCTACAAGCCCGGCCCGTATAAGCCTGAGGACATGCTCCACATGGTGGAAATCGAGCGCTACCGGGATGGTATCTGCACCGGCGGCTATCTGAGCCGGATGCACCATTTGGAAGAAGTCTTCTATGATAACCAGCGCCGCGGCTACGCCAAAAACATCACCTCCCGCATCCCCGGAGCCGTGAAGATCGAGCGGGAAATCAAGGAAATGACCGTCCAGTGGAAAAACTACCGCTACCTCCGCTCCAATCCATCTCTGATCGCCCCGATGGGCCGCATCGAGGAACAGGTTTCCAAACTCCCCGTCTATCACATCCCCAAAGACAAGGTCCGGAATGCGGAAAAATACCTCCAGAATGGCGATATCTGTGCCATCACCAGCAAAGGGCCGGGTGGCTACACCACGCATGTGGG
>JBBRIB010000370.1:0-3572 GCA_038221745.1 Verrucomicrobiales bacterium | reverse complement strand
CATAAGCCCGACCTGAAAAAGGGGCGCTTCAATCCCTACTTCCACCTCGATCCATCGGTCATTAAAGAGCGCATCCAAAGCACATGGGCCGATTTCACCTCTGCCCTGACAGAACTCCCGCTTCACCGCCACTCACAGCTCCTTACCCATATCGGTGAGAACACCCGGCACCGCCACACGGATTTCCTCGGATTGGAAACTACCACCGGGGAGAAAAAGAACAGGAAAGGGAAGCGAGGAAAGAACGAAAAGGATGGCGGTTGCTGCAATCATTGCGACTGCTGCATCCCCTGTGACTGCGCCATGCCGAAGAGAGGCACCGGTGGATCATGCTTCGACTGCGGACCCGGCGACACCGGCTGCATCGACTGCTGCCCGTGCGACGGTTGTGACTGTTGCCCTTGCAACTGATCAGTCCCGGCGAGGTGTTCCACCGTGATCATGCCGGTGCTTGGAATGTGTAAAATCGATGATCACGAGCATGGCAGAGTTTTTCCATCCGGCGGCGGACTTAGGCCCGCCCTTCCTGAACGTCCGTGATGTCTTTTTGTTGCATCGCACCGTCGAGCATGAGGCGCATGACGAAGTTTGTATGCCCCATCCCGCCCTCGAAGCGTTGCACAGGGGTGAGCTTGCGGGCGCGAAGGACTTTATCCCTGTAAATAGAATCCTAGAGTTCCTTGAGCGCGGTCGGGTGATCGTGGAGGTTGGCCAACGGAGGTGACTTTGAAGAAATAAGCTTGGTTTCGCAACGCTGGAAAATCCCGTGGAATGGAATACTTACTTTCGTAAGCGAGTCTTCCCGCGGCAGCCTGATCGAGAGGATGGGGAAAGTTACTGGCCAGCTGGAGCCCGCGCTCCGTTGGTGGCGATTTGGTCGAACTTTTCGTCGATGAATTTGAGGACGAGGGCTTCGATCTCATCGTTTTTCAGGCGCTCGATAACATCGACCGAGAAGCCACGGGCGATGAGTTGGCGGGCTTGTATGGGCGCGATGCCGCGGGCGCAGAGGTAGAAGATTTCCTCGTCGCTGACTTGGGATGAGGTGCTGCCGTGGGAGCATTTCACCTGGTCCGCATTGATCTCGAGGCCGGGCATGGAGTTGGCCTCGCAGGTATCGCTCATCAAGAGATTGCGGCAGGTCTGATAGGCATCCGTGTGGTGCGCACCTTCATCGACGAAGATGAGGCCGGAGAAAATGGTACGGGAGTCATCGTAGAGTGAGTTTTTATACAACAAATCCGAGTAGGCTCCTTCGGAAACGTGGTGTTGGAAAGTGCGTTGGTCGTATTCCTGCTCATGGGCTGGGAGGCTGACGGAAAGCATGTCCGAACGCGAGCCCGAGCCTTCGAGGCGAGAGAGTGATTCGTTGCGCGCCCAGGAGGCACCTGTATTTAGGATGAAACCCATGGTGGAGGCATCACGCGCGGCGGCGGTCTCGTTGATCTGGATGACGCGGGTGACTTCGTTAAAGGTTTGGATGGCGACATAGTCCAACTTTGAGTTAGGTCCGGCACAGAGGTCGTTGAAGGCAATCGCAAGACCCGGTGTTGTATCATCAGCAGAGTGGAAGATATCCACCACGCGGACCTTCGAACTCTTGCCGGTGACGATGAGTGTGTGGGGGAAGATGACGGTGTTTTCGCCTTTGATCCAATGATGGATTTCGATGCTGCCCTCGACTTCAACATTGGCTGAAACGTGGACGAAGAGGCCGTTTGTTAGAGATGCCTCATGTAGCGCCGCGAACTTCGCTGAGCCGAGGCGGGTTTCCTGTTTCATGAAATGCGCTTGCACGAGATCGCTATGGGAAACGAGTGCCTCGGCCAGCGGCAGACAGATCACACCTTCCGGAAGATTGGAATCCACGTTGACGAGTTCGTCATTGATGAAGATGAACTTCGCAGCAGGAGAGTCGAGGCCGGATGAGCGGGCGACGAGCTCTTTGACGCCGGATGCAGCAGCTTTTTGAAACGCGGAGAAATCGAGCTGTTTGATGCTGGAGAAACGCCATGTCTCATCGCCGCGTTTTGGTGCGGGAATCTTGAGGTAGCGCTTCCAAGCAGCCTGCTGACGGGCGGCAAACCATGCGGGAAGATAGGCGGGAGTTACGGGAGCGGATTCGAGTAGTGAAGGCATTTCGAGAGTAGTCATGGCGGGGAAATTTTTTTGATGATGGACTTGAATCGGAATGTTTCACGCAATCACAAGTTCTTCATGATGGATCACGCCCGGTATGGCATCCGTGGAGAGATCTTTGTGTAAGTCGAGACGATGGAGTTTCAAATCCTCAAGTGACTCGCCCTGCATTTGATAGTCGGGATATTCATCGAGATAACCGAGAAAGTGATCACCGTCTTTCCACCAGGTGAATTTTGTTTTCATGCGTGACGATGTCTTATCCGACGCTGCCTTCCATTTCCAGATCGATGAGGCGCTTGAGTTCCACGGAATATTCCATCGGGAATTCCCTCACGAGATCGTTGATGAAACCATTGACGGCGAGCGACATCGCTTGGCCTTCGTTGAGGCCACGTTGTTGCAAGTAGAAAAGCATATCATCGGACACTTGGCTCACGGAGGCCTCGTGTTGCGTGGCGTGGCGGTTTCCTTTGACGGTGATGGCGGGATAGGTATCCGTGCGGCTTTTGCTATTGATGAGCAGGGCATCGCACTCGGTGTTGTTTTTGCAACCTTTGAGATGCTTCGGTATATGGACTTTGCCACGATAGGTGGAGCGCCCTTCGCCGACTGAGATGGACTTGGAGACCACGTTAGAAGTCGTGTCATCGGCGGCGTGGATCATTTTCGCACCAGTGTCCTGGTGCTGGCCGGTGTTTGCCAGGGCGATGGACATGACCTCACCACGGGCGCGCTTGCCCTTCATGATCACGCCGGGGTACTTCATGGTGAGACGTGAGCCGATGTTGCAATCGATCCAGCGAACTTCCGCGTCTTCCATGGCGATACCGCGCTTGGTGACGAGGTTGAAGACGTTTGATGACCAGTTTTGGACGGTCACGTATTGGATCTTCGCGCCCTTGAGCGCGACAAGTTCCACCACGGCGGAGTGGAGTGTGGCGGTCTCGAATTTCGGTGCGGTGCACCCTTCCATATACATCAGCTCGGCACCCTCATCAGCAATGATGAGCGTGCGCTCGAATTGACCGAAGTTTTCCGAGTTGATGCGGAAATAAGCTTGGAGCGGTTGCTTGAGCTTAAGGCCCTTTGGAATGTAAATGAACGAGCCACCCGAAAACACGGCGCTATTGAGGGCGGAGAATTTGTTATCTCCCGTTGGGATCACTTTGCCGAACCATGGGCGGAAAATGGCTTCATGCTCCTTGAGTCCTTCGGCCGAGTTGCAGAAAATCACGCCTTGTTTGGTGAGTTCTTCCTTGACGTTCGAATAGGCCGCTTCTGAGTCGAACTGAGCTTCCACACCTGCGAGGAAGGCGCGCTCCTGTTGGGGAATACCGAGGCGCTCGAAGGTTTCCAAAATATCGGCGGGCACATCGTCCCATGAGCGCTTGGGTTTCTCTCCATCAGATAGATAATAGCGGATGACATCG
>JBBRIB010000369.1:0-3575 GCA_038221745.1 Verrucomicrobiales bacterium | reverse complement strand
GAGGATCATGCCTCACCCCGTCCACATCCCCCGGAAATCGCCTCGCCGCTGGAGATCGATTCCACTCTAAAACCAACCTCCTCGGCTTGGGGTCACGAGAGCTTCCTCACTCAGGGAGACATTCTACAAGTCCTCGGCAATTCACTCGTCACTCGCTCTGACACCTTCGTCATCCGCGCCTATGGCGAGTCTTTGGACCGCTCAGGCAAGCGAAAGGCGTGCGCGTGGTGTGAGGTAATCGTCCAGCGCGTTCCTACTCCCGTCCAATCTGATGCCACCGGTATCGAGCCAAAACAGGAAGAAGACAAAATGGATTTTGGACGACAATTCAAAAAAATTCAATTCCGCTGGTTGTCACCTGCGGAAATCTAACTCGACTGCCGCTCATCAGCGGAAAGGGGTCCGGTGTATGCAAACACGCGGGTTCACTTTTAAAAAAACACCGCCCCGCCTTACCTGAGCAAAGCGGGGCAGTGAAACAACAGAGTTTGTTGTAAACTTATTTCTTCTCAGGTGCGAATGGAAGGGAGGATTTGTGGACGATCAGGCGGAGCTTGCCAGCGTCATCCTTTTTAAAGACGAAGGTTTTATCAACCATCACTTCATTGCCCTCTTTGTCGGTCACCCAAACATTGCCCATGGTGATGGCAATATCGCCGTGGATTTGAATTCCCTCATCGCCATCGCCTTGGTTATCATAACGGGCTTTGACCCATGGTTTGAGAGCGAAGCCCTTGTCTTCTGGGAAATTCGCATCCCCGCCCACGAAGTAGGCAAGGGCGCCGTCTTTGGTAGGGCGGAAGGTGTTTTTGCCATAGGCCAGCGTGGGCTTGAAGAAGACTTTTCCATTATCATAGTCATACGCAGCGTTCAGAACTTTCAGAGCAAGTGCTTTCGCATCTCCGCCATCCGCGCTTTCCTTGCCGATGGCGACCAAGGCATCACACCAAGCTTGCTGTGCGGCATTCACTTCAGCCGTTGTGATTTGTGCTGGGGTTTCTTTGGCAAACGCACTGTGGGAAGCTGCAATGCAGAGTCCGCCGATCAGAAGGGAATTCAGTAATTTATGTTTCATTTGGTTGTATCTTTCAGGTTGTAGGTGAAGGGTCTCTTCACTTTTCTGACCGTAGTGGGAAAACGACTTTCAGCCATTGGAAAATACCTGATATTTTCTAATCAATGGGGAGGTGAGATATTTTGTTAGGAGGCGCTTCCAAGTGAAGAACAAAGAAGCGATCCCAGACACGAAACGGGCCACGATGGGCATTCAAGGAGGGGCGGAACGCGTCCGCCCGCGCGGATGATGAGCCAATGGGGTCTCCCAAGGGTATTTCCATTGGCATTTCATTCTCACGGCGAACAGGTTTTGCCCCTCCTTGATTTTTAAATTTGCCCGGCGTTCCCGAGAAATGGGGGAACGCGAAAAATCCTTAGGCAGTCACCTGCCTAAGGATTCGCAATAACCGACAATATCCCAAGAAATTAGAAGCGCCAGACCAGGTCAACCGTCACGCGGCTTTCCATCAGGCTATTCTCCTCATCGGTGAGGGGTAGCTCGTAGGCGACGCCTGTGGTGATGGAATCCGTAATGCGCGAGCGGAAGCCCACGGCAGCGGATACAAAGTCCCTGTTGTCACCGGCATTGGTCGCTCCAATGTTGAAAAGGTCGCCCCCTTCAAATTCGACGATGGCAGGAACGTCTCCTTCTGCGTGGTCGCCGAAGTTGCCCGAACCATCACCCGCATCGAGGACGTGGAACCAATTCAACTCCACCAATGGAATGAACCATGGAGTGACTTCATAACTTGCGTGGGCGCTTACCCAGGAAGTCGTGGATTGTTCATCTGAAAAAGGAATCTGAAGGCCCACGCCACCTGCGAACTGCCAATCATCGACCAGCTTCAAGCCCGAGACGATCAGGTTCGCGAGACCTTTTCCTTCGCCTTGCAGCACGTCTGAATTTCCTGTTGGGAACTCAAAAGTCAACGATCCGCTGACGGCGGTTTTTGATACTGGATCAAGCAGGAAAGCATACTTGAGTCCCCCACCAAGATTCGCGAATCCGCTTGAATCCTCCAAAGTATTGTCAAAGTTCATGTCCACGTAACCGTCCTTGGTTGCCACGATCGACAGCCGATCATTCAGAGCGATTTCGAACTGCAGGGCATACAATTGCACGTCGCCCCCGAAATCGAGCTTGCCGGCGGTTGTATTGATTTGGTCGGGCAAGGAATGATGGAGGAAGATCGGGCGCACATTCGTCGTCGGCAGCGCGAGGTCAAAGAGGGTTGGATTACTGATCGGGCGGCGTGCCTGTTCGAACCCATCACTCGATGCCGTTGGTTTGGGCGATGCAATGTCCGGTGAGACGGTCCCTGCAATGGCGAATGTGTTGATAAGTCCGAAGGCTCCTGCGCATGTTATAGTTTTGATTTTCATGGTCGGACTCTTGATAGGATGATTTCAGAAAATCACCTCATGGAAAATAGAGCGGTCTTTCTAGCAAGGCTTGGCATGTAATATGCTGCATCTTGTGCAGGCCCTAGTTGCGGCCTGTAAAAAAGCTCCTTATCGGTCCATTGTGAATGGAGTTTCTTGCTGCAAAAGGCTTGCACAAGTTGGGGGACGGCCCTACCTCCCGCCAGTGATGAATCTAGAAACCACTCTTATTTTGTTCAAGCCCGATGCGGTTGCGAAGAACCTTACCGGCCAAGTGCTTGCCCGTTTCCAGGGGGAAGGCTTTTTGATCCGGGGGATGAAGATGATGCACTTGAGCGATGAAATCCTTGCGGAGCACTACTCGCACATTGCGGACAAGCCGTTTTTCCCTGCCGTGCGCGGCTTCATGCAGGAAACTCCGGTGATCGCCCTTGCCCTCGAAGGCGAGAACGTGATCAGCCGGGTGCGAGACTTGCTCGGCCCTACGGATTCCTCCGTCGCGCCTGCGGGAACGATCCGTGGTGACTTCGGCTTCAAGGATGCGGATGCGAAGATGCGCAACGTATGCCATGCTTCGGATTCGCCGGAAGCGGCTGCGGACGAACTCAAGCGCTTCTTCAACGAGGGCGAAATTTTCAGCTACTGAAAAAAGATGATTGTCGAGCGCGTCAAATACGTGATCTGGGCGGCGGATCTGGCGCGGGCCTCGGTGTTCTATCAAAAGACCTTCGGGGCCGAAGTGGTCCGCGAGAACAGCCACATCTCCGAGCTGGAAATCGCCGGAGCCACCCTTGGCATTCACGGCGGTGGCGAGGGCAAGCGAACCTGGACGGGCATCAGCCTGCAAGTGGCGGATGTGGTGGCGGGCGCAGCGGAAGTGGTTGCGAACGGTGGCGGCCTCAGCCGCGAGCCACAGGAAGAAGATGGCGAAGCGCCCCACCTGGCAATGTGCTTCGATACGGATGGCAACGAGTTCATGCTCATCCGCAAACGTTGAAGGAAATGGATACTCATAGTTTGCTTCAGATTTCAGCTTCTTAAGCCGAAGGATTATGGCAAGAATACCTCAACAGTGAAAAACTGCCGAGCGGGGCCTCCCGGCGCAAAAGGCACGGTGCAACGGACTTCCTCCCACG
>JBBRIB010000368.1:0-3613 GCA_038221745.1 Verrucomicrobiales bacterium | reverse complement strand
CATCGCCGAGCTCGAAGCAGGCCGCCTTGATGATGCCACCGCCGCCACTGGGCAGGTTCTCAAAAAATATCCGAACCACACCGAGATCCAAGCCATTTCCGAGCGCATCAACCATCAACGCGCCACCCAGTTCCGCACCCAGCTTCTCGCCGAGGCCCGCGCTCAGTTGGATGAACGGAAATTGCAAGAAGCCGTCGCCACCGTGCAGAAAATTCTCGCCTCCATCCCTGACGATCCCGAAGCCACTGCCATCCTTGCAGACACCAATGCCGCCATCGAAAAAGTCACACAAAACAAAATTAAAGCAGCTACACTCTTTCAGCAAGCTAGCGCTCGTGACCAAGGCCAGTTCGATCAACAAACCTTCGATTGGCTGCGCGAAGCAAATTCACTCGACCCCACTAATCCGGAAATTTCCTCACTTCTCGAAAAGCTCGCCAGCTACACCCGCACCGTGCGTGTCCCAGAGGACGCGGCTTCCCTATCAGAAGCCCTTGCCTCCGCCCGCGACCGTGACCGCATCCTGCTCGCTCCCGGCACCTGGCAAGGCCCGATCAGCATCAATGCCAGCATCGATCTCCAGGGCACCGATCCCACCAAGACCACCATCGAGTGCGCCCCCGAGGAAGGCAGCGCCATCACCCTCGGCCCTGCCGCCAAAGGCGCGCGGATCAGCGGCATCACCTTCCGCCATCGCTCGTTTGCGGCAGGCGAGGATCGTTATTCCGTCGCCCTCGTGCGCGGCGGCAATGCCACCTTCATCGATTGCCGCTTTGAAGATGGAAGCGGCCACGGCCTCGCCGTCATCGAGAGCGGGCATGCTCTCATCGAGCGTTGCCGCTTTTCCGAAAACGGCTGGAATGGCATCGCCGTCAAAGGGGTGGGCTCCACCCTCGAGGTCAAGGACTCGGAAGCCATCAATAACTTTGAACACGGCATCGAGTCCTGGAACGGTGCCGCCGTTATCCTCACCAACAACCGCTGCGAGGCAAACAGCCGCAATGGCATCCACGTCGACAACGGCGCCGCCTCCGCCTCCGTCATCGGCAATCACCTCATCGCCAATCGTGAATTCGGCCTCGTCCTCACCAGCGCCGGTTCTGGAAATATCACGTCCAATATCTCCCGTAATAATCTGCTGGGAGGCATCGTCATCCGTGCCGCCGCAGGAAGTTTACCCTGCACCAAAAACCAAGCCACCGCCAATCAGGGATCCGGCCTCATCATCGCGAGCGGCCTCACCCCCTCCTCCTATGCGGATAACTCCGTCTCAAAAAACGCCGAGCCCCAAGTCCTCTTCAGCTCCCACCTCAGCGGCCAGGAACCCGAAGTCCCCGCCGCCGATGTCAACGTCCCGGGGCAAACGCCCGAGCCTTGAGGCCAACAAGCCTTTTTTTGTTGAATTACGATTGTTGATCATACCGAAACGGTAATCCAACGAAGGCGGGCAGCTCAGCTCCGGCTGGACCAACGTCACCGGCTACGACATGGAATTCCTCAAATCCCAATTTCTCGCCGCCATCTCCGAACAAGGCCGCGTCTGAACCACCCGCGAGGATGCCACCCGCGCCTTCGCCCGCTGGCTCGGCTTCCGCCGCACCGGCTCCGTCATCGGCGACACCGCCCGCAAGCTCATCTCGCGCCTCCTCCGCAGCGGCCGCCTGGAAAAAGACGGCGAGTCGATCCGCAGGATCTAGCGGGCATACAGACCCAAACAGGATCGCAAACATCAATTATCGAATGATAGATCAATTCCAAGGCGACGTCATGTATGAGACAGGAATCGCACACACGCTGGGGAAACAGGTGATTCCAATCACACAAAGTATTGACCACGTCCCATTCGACCTTCATCACCCTCGCGCACAAACCTATCACCCAAATCTCCAGGGCCTGGAGAAGCTGACCTCCGATCTGTCAGCCCGCCTCAGACACCTGAAAATCCAATTGAGCACCATAGCGACTCGACCAGCCACCTCACCATGAACCCACTAGGCAACCTCGAATCCGTCAACATCCGCGAAGTCTGGCAAGGCGAGGCATCGCATTTTACCCCATGGCTGGCGGAGCCTGAAAACCTGGAACGTCTGGGAGAAGCACTGGCTATGTCGTTGGAACCCGTGAGGACGGAGATCCCGGTAGGATCGTTCAATGCGGACATCGTATGCAGCGATTTGAACGACAATTCGACGGTGCTGATCGAGAACCAACTGGAGCGCACCGACCACCGGCACCTCGGTCAGATTTTCACCTACGCTGCCGGCTTGGATGCCGTAACCATTATCTGGATCTCCCCGCAGTTCACCGAGGAACACCGCGCCGCCATCGACTGGCTCAACCGGATCACCCAGGACGAGTTCTCCTTTTTCGGCGTGGAGATCGAGCGCTGGCGGATTGGGAATTCGCCACCCGCCCCCAAATTCAACATCGTCGCAAAACCCAACGACTGGACCCGCGCCATGCGTCGGAAACGCCCTGATGGAGGATCAGGTGGAGTGCCAGTCGCGACGACCGATCTGAAACTTCAGCAAATTGCGTTCTGGGAGGGATTTCTGGATTATCTCACTCAGAAAAAAAGCCCAATTGGCTGTCAGAAACCAGGACCGCACCAATGGATGTGGCACTCCATTGGAAGGTCCGGGCTGCACCTGGTTTCCGCCGTCACCGCTCCAAGCAGAAATGCCGGCGGAGAGATCCGGGCGAGCTTCATCATCAGTGAAGACCAATCAGGCGCTCGTTTGGAGTCATTGCGGGAGCTTGAGAACCAACTCCAAAGTGCCACCGGAGAAGAGGTTTTCTTCGACCCCAACCCGGGCACCGCAAAGCGTTCTAAGCTGTCGCCAGACACTACGATTCCGGGGAAGAAGCCCGTCGGGACGATGGCGTGATCTACCGCGAGGTATTCCGCTCTGCGTTTGAGTCATCGGTGGTTAAGCCCCGCATGACGCCGCACGAGGTTACGGCCCTATTGGCATCCCACGTCTTTCCACAGGCATGGAAAAACGGAGTCTGGAACGTTTACGAGGCGCTGTCATTCGACCTTAAACGCAGCGAGTCGATCCGCAACAAGGCCTACCGTTGGGATAGTCTCACACGCTTCCTCTCGGACTCCGCCGAAAAGCCAAAGATCCACCTCCTCCTCGGAGTCCCCTCCGGCGACAAACGCAAGGACTACAAGGATGCCAAGGATATTCTAAACTCCTCTCGCTTAGTGAATCTGATTGAGGAAGACGAAGCCGCCGACTTCGCCCGTGATCTCGAAGACCGGATCAAGAATGCCGCTCCGGCTGCATGATTCGCTTTGGATCACAGGACGCGCCAGCCCTTGCGGAATAAAAACTGCATCCGCCATCGAGTAGAATTCCCCCCTAGGGATTCAAATGCAGCAAAGTGCCTACACTTACTGCCTACACCGACCCTCAAGCCCCAAAATCAAAAAGCCCTAATCCATTGTGGATTAAGGCTTTGAGAGTGGTTGCGGGAAGAGGATTTGAACCTCTGACCTTCAGGTTATGAGCCTGACGAGCTACCTGGCTGCTCCATCCCGCGATTTTAACCATGCGCCTTGCGGCGCGGGGCGGCATGATTAGGGGCGGCAGCGGCCAGGTGCAAG
>JBBRIB010000367.1:0-3618 GCA_038221745.1 Verrucomicrobiales bacterium | reverse complement strand
CCCCCACCGGCTTCTACCGCATCGCCACGAAACGTGATTTCTAGCAGTTTGTCCGGCAGGCTCTATCAGGAAGCACAGGAGGATGCGGAATTGTGGTCGTGGTTGGAGATGAAGATTTTTGAACAGGAGCAAACGGAGGGAGCCAAGTGGATGGATCGAAGAGCCAGGCTTTGACTTTCCAGGCACGAGCAAGCATCACTACTGAATTGTGCGAAGCCGCGATCCTTTGGCGTACGCTCCCGGCGGGGGCGCGCTACCTCTCGGACAACTGGAGAATGGGGGTGGGCTGGAGGACGCGGACGGAACATCCGCGGCCCCCGGGCTGGTGTTTTTCCAACAACCGGAGATCGTGCTTTACCAACGGCTAATGGAGTCGGCGCGGAATCGGCTGGCGGAACTGGAACTGGAATACGGGATCGAGAAGGCCAACGTGGATTCCATCCGCTCCAAGCTCTTCTCGCTACCCTTCGGCGTGTCCTCGGCACCAGTCAAATTTACCAAGGACCAGTCCGAAATCACCTTCACCCTCACCATCTCCGCCGATGCGAAACCCGCCGCGGCACCGGAGCGTGAAGTCGCCGGAGCCACGCCACCCGTAAAACCCCTTTCCCGGCTCGAGCAGCTCCGGCAAAACAAGTGAGGCCGCATCCTCAGATCGTGGATGCCACCCGCTTGAGTTCCGCCAACACCTCCGCAGCCAGCGGATGCAGGTTACCCCGCCATACCCCTGCGATCATGAGTTTCCCGAAGTCTTTCAGCTCGATGGTTTTCACCGCTGTGGAAAACGCCACGCCAGGCACTTGAACGGTGACGCCAACACCCATTCCCCGCGATACATACGCCTCCACCAGCTCAACAGAGCTGACTTCCATACGGGCAGGCCAGCGGATGTTCTTCTTCGCCAGGCCTTTTTCGAACATCCTCGCCAGCGACGATCTGGAAGACGTGCGTATCAACGCCTGCTCTGCGGCAAGCTTCGCAAGCCCCCCCTTTGGCATCGGCAATCCGGCGGGCAACAGCAACAGCAAAGGCAGCGACACAAGGGTCTCCTTCCTTATCCCCTGTGGCATCTTCACATCCATATCCACGATACCCAGATCAATCTCCTCCCTCTCGATCAGTTTGAAAACACCCTCCGAATACACGTCAAGAAGGGTAAGCTCCATGGCGGGATGCCTCCTTCGCAACCGGGAGATTACCTCGGGCAGGTGGCTTTTCATCGCGATCCCGGGCGCGGCCATCCGCAAATGGGATGAGGCTTTTCCCGAAATCCTCTCCACCACCTGCGGAAGCTTTCCAAAAAAAGGCGCGATGAAGTCAAACAGCTCCTGTCCGGGCGGTGTCAGCTTGAAAGGCCTCCGATGGAACAGCCGCGCCCCTATCTCCGCCTCCAGCAAGGAAATCTGCGCACTCACCGCTGGCTGCTGGATGCCGTAGCTCATCGCACGGGTGGCGGCGGTGATTCCGCCGGCCTTGGCCACTTGGTGGAAAAGCTCCAGATGATGTAGGTTCGTATCCTGCATACCTTGAACATCGCTTTTCTCAATGTTTTGTCCATTATTTTCAACTCACGCGATTCAAAAGAAAAAGACATTCTGGGCGCATGTTGATACTCCTCATCTGCATCGCGGCGCTCATGGTGCTCATCGAACGCTTCTGGCCCGCCAATGAACTCCCACGGGTTCGCGGGTGGTGGCTCCGCATCCTCCTCGTGAATCTCGCCCAACTTGGAGTCGTCGTCATCGCCGGCTTCACCTGGGAGAAATGGCTTTCGGAGATTTCGCTTTTTCATCTCAGCACATGGCTCGGAGACATCTCGGCTGCGTTGATCGCATACTTCGTTTCCACCTTCATCTACTATTGGTGGCACCGGATCCGGCACGAATCCGCGTTTTTCTGGAGGCTCTGCCACCAGATACATCACTCACCCCAGCGCATCGAGCTGCTCGCCAGCTTCTACAAGCATCCGGTGGAAATCGTCATCAACTCACTCATCAGCGCCGCACTGGTTTACGCATTGCTCGGCTGTTCCGTCACCGCAGCCGCGATCTACACCGGCACAACGGGCGTCGCGGAATATTTCTACCACTGGAACATACGCACCCCGCACTGGCTCGGATTCCTGATCCAGCGGCCGGAATCCCACCGCATCCACCACAAATACCGCCACCACACCCAGAACTACGCGGACCTTCCGCTTTGGGACTGGCTTTTCGGAACATTTCACAATCCGGAAAAATCCCCGGCCCGTTGCGGGTTCGATCCCGCCAAGGAACAGCGCGTGATCGAGATGCTCGCCTTCCGCGACGTTCACAAGACCGAGCCATCCACCCAGCTCTCCCCCACCTGCATCGGCTGCTCGAAACGCTGGGCCTGCACAACCTCGAAGAAAACCCACAGCTCATGAAAATACGCAACATCATCGCCTGCCTACTGTTAGGAATCGGCTCGCTGCAAATGGCCGGATATCTCACAGGATCAAGAATCCTGCGCGGTGCCGGGCTTGCAAGCGGCATCTCCCCGCTCCCAAAAGTCTTCTGCGAAGCGGACGGCTACGAAGCCTTTGCGGCCAGCTTTTCCCTCTCTGGAATCCGCGATGGCCGCCCGTGGTCGATGGCGCTCACCCCGGAAATCTATTCCCGCCTCAATGGCCCCTACAACCGGAGAAATGTCTACGGCGCGTCCCTCGCATTCGCGCCGCGCCTGCCGCAAGAGCTTCGCGAAAACCTCTTCACCCTTTCCCTCGCCCCAAACTCCGCTTTGCGGACGGAGCTCGGCATTCCCGGCGAAATCACCGGGCTGAAAGTCATCGTCACTCCTCGCGACGGGGAGAAGCACGGCCCGTGGACCTATGAAATCCCCATCTCTCCCACGAAACAATGAACACGCAATCCAAGGCCATGCCCGCGTGGCAGTTCTCCGTCTTCCGCATCATCTTCGGCAGCTATCTCGCCATCCACTTCGCCGCTCTCATCCCATACGCAGCAGAGCTTTTTGGCAGCACCGGACTCATCGGAGATCCTACGTTGAATCCCACCGCAGGATTGTTTCCCAATCCGCTTAACCTCGATCTTTCACCTGCGGCACTCACCGTCATCCTTGCATCGTTTGCGGTGCTCTCGCTTTGCTTCGCGGCGGGATTCCTACGCCCTCTTGTCGCTATCATCCTGTGGTTCGCTTGGACCGCGCTATTCCATCGGAACAACCTCATCCTAAACCCATCGGTTCCATACATCGGCCTGCTTTTGGTTCTGTGCTCCATCGTTCCCGGCGGCGATCCGCTTTCCTTCGGCAAGATCTGCGGCGATTGGGAAATGCCTGCCTGCATTCCGCGTTGCGCGTCGTTTCTCCTCGCCGCCGGATACACCTTCAGCGGATACACGAAACTCCACTCCCCTTCCTGGACCGATGGCAGCGCGATGAGATTCCTGTTGGAAAACCCTCTCGCACGCCCCGGCTTCATCCGTGATTCCATGCTCGCGCTTCCCGATGGCTTTCTGATTTCCGCGACCTGGCTGACGCTCGCCGCCGAGTTGCTATATCTCCCGCTGGCATGCTTCCGGAAAACCCGCCCGTGGATCTGGCTGGTGATGGTTATCCTGCACCTCGCCATCATCT
>JBBRIB010000366.1:0-3652 GCA_038221745.1 Verrucomicrobiales bacterium | reverse complement strand
CCAGCAGCCTCAGGAGCATTATGAGTTCATCTCCTCCACCCTCAAAATCTTCGCCGCCCGCGCCGCGGATGAACTCGCGAGGCGGAAGGCGAATTCCTTACTGCGCGAACAAGCGGCCCTGCTGGACCTGGCGCGCGATGCCATCCTTGTCCGCGATCTGGACAACCATATTGTTTATTGGAACCGGAGCGCGGAACGCATTTACGGTTGGAGCGCCGAAGAGGCGATCGGCAGTTTGGTCGATGATCTGCTTTACCGCGATCTCGGCCCACTTCAGGCGGCGGTGAAATCCACGGTCGCCACAGGCGAATGGATTGGCGAGATCGGGCAGTTCACCAAAGACGGAACGGAGCTTATTGTGGAAGGGCGCTGGTCCTTGGTCCGTGATGAACAGGGTGATCCAAAGTCCATCCTCGCGATCAACACGGATATCACGGAACGCAGGAATCTTGAAAAGCAGTTTCTCCGATCCCAACGGGTGGAGAGCATCGGCACGCTTGCCGGTGGCATCGCGCATGATCTGAACAACGTTCTGGCCCCGATCATGATGTCCATTGACCTGCTGCGGATGTATGTGGAGGACCCGACTGGTTTGGAAATCCTCGATGCGGTCGGGAAAAGTGCACGCCGCGGAGCCGATTTGGTAAACCAGGTTCTGACCTTTGCCCGGGGGGTGGAGGGACAGTCAGTGGAGGTGTATGTCGTCCACGTTGTCCAAGACCTGGTGAGGATCATTGAGGAAACGTTCCCCAAAAACATTCAGGTGAACGCACGATTCGGCAACGATCTCTGGCTCGTCAAGGCAGACCCGACACAGATCCACCAGGTCCTGCTAAACCTTTGCGTGAACTCGAGGGACGCGATGGCGGACGGAGGGCAAATCGATCTGAAAATCGAGAACGTGATTCTCGACGAGCACTACAGCGCCATGAACGCCGAAGCCAAAGTGGGACCCTATTTGAAAATCGATATTGAAGATAACGGTCACGGAATTCCAAGAGAGATCATCGACAAGATTTTCGATCCGTTTTTCACCACCAAGGAGGTGGGGAGCGGGACCGGGCTGGGTCTTTCCACCTCGCTTGCGATCATCAAGGGCCACGGCGGATTCATCCGCGTTTACAGCGATCCGGGAATCGGTACGAACTTCAGGATCTACCTGCCCGCCGTTACGGAATCCAGAATGAATCCAAGTGATCGCCCGGCGACGGACCTTCCCCGTGGCATGGGTGAGACCGTGCTGGTGGTGGATGACGAGGCTTCCATTCGTTTCATATCAAAACAGACACTCGAAGCCTTCGGCTATAAAGTGCTGCTTGCCTGCGACGGGTCGGAGGCGATTTCGGTCTTTGTGACCCATCAGGAAGAGATCGCCCTGGTACTCACGGACATGATGATGCCGATAATGGATGGCCCGGCTACCATCAAGGTACTGCGCCGCCTGAGACAGGACCTTCCCATCATCGGTGCCAGCGGCATCAGCATAAACGGCAAGATAGCAAAGACCGGAGACTCTGGAGCGAGTGATTTTCTTGCGAAGCCCTACACGGCGGAGTCGTTACTCAAAGCGATCCACAAGGCCCTGCGCAAATCGGATTGATCGGAATGGCAGCCGGCGATCCTTCGCGGGTGTGTTGGAACTCTCCATTTCAAGTGGAATGCGGTTGTACGCGATTGCGCGTGGATAATCATATTGAGCAGGCCCGCACGGTGTCATAGCCTCATGGCGATCCAACTGGTCTTCCCTCCCCGAGGATTTTAATACACATAATTGCACACCAACGCCATGAAACGAATCCTTATTGTCGATGACGAACCCCATATCCGCTTTCTTATTGAAACCATTCTAACAACGGAAGGCTACGAGGTGGCGACCGCCGCCACGGGTGATGAAGCTCTCCACATCTTTTCGAAATACCGCTACGACCTCGTCCTGACCGACCTTATTCTTCCAGGAATCGATGGTATAGAAACCATTCTCCTGTTGCGCGCGCAGCGACCTCAAGTGCGAATCATCGCCATGTCCGGCGGGTGGAATGGCGGATCCCAAACCTGCCTTCCCTTGGCGGGCAAGCTCGGTGCCTGCCGCACCCTCGCAAAGCCATTCGACCGCGCAAAGCTCCTGCACGCGATTGAGCTGGAAATAGGTAAGCCCGAAGCCATGCCCGAGCAGCTCTCGGTGTGAAGTAATTCGCCAGTGTCTATTCGCACCCGTATTTCGCGAGCAGGTTATACACCGTTCGCTCCGAAATTCCCAGTTCACGGGACGTGCGGGCTTTGTTCCCGCCGCAACGTTGGAAGGCATCCAGAAAAGCCTGTCTTTCCACTTCCTGCAACGAGCGAACGGGATTCGTGGTGGGGCTATTGGCATTCAGGCGTTCGTCGATGAGCGGGACAAGGTCGCGCTCGTCAAGTTCGGTTCCATCGGCAAATGCGGTGGCACGCTCGAGAACGTTTTCCATCTGCCGGATGTTGCCGGGCCACGGGTGGATCCGGAGAACCTCGATGGCGGCGGGTGTCAGACTCCACGGAGCCACATCGCGTTTGGCAGCGATCCGATCCAAGACGGTTTTTGCCAGACTGGCAATATCCTCCACCCGTTCCCGCAAGGGCGGAAGATGCAATTCCAGAATGTTCAGGCGATAATAGAGATCTTCCCGGAACCGTCCGTCCGCCACTCGCGATTGGAGATCGATGTTGGTGGCGGCGATGATTCGGGCACCGGTGCGTAGAATCCGGTTTCCACCCACCCGGAAAAACTCCTGATCCTGGAGAACCGTCAACAACTTGGGCTGAAGTTCGCCGGGAAGATCGCCGATTTCATCAAGGAAAATCGTGCCTTTGCTTGCCTGTTCGAAGCGTCCGGCCCGTGCCGCCGTGGCTCCGGTGAAGGCTCCTCTTTCGTGGCCGAAGAGTTCGGATTCGAGCAACTCGCGCGGCAACGCCGGGCAGCTGACGGGAATGAAAGCTTCCGCCGCCCTCGGACTCAGGCGGTGGATCTCCCGTGCGATGAAGGTTTTTCCTGTGCCACTTTCTCCCGTGAGGAGAACCGTGATGTCGAGTCGCGCGGCTTTCTCCAAGTGGTTGCACAACTCGCGCATTCGTGGACTGCGGCTGTTTTTCATCGGCCTTTCCCGAGTTTTCGGTATTGCGGCGTCATCTTCAACCAAGCGGGTGGTTGAGGCCTGTTTGCGAATCCGGCAGGCGTCCCGGACGACACTGAAAAGCCGCTCAAGATCGAAAGGTTTGGTCATATAGTCGTCCGCTCCCACTTTGAGTGCCCGAACTGCGGTTTCCGCGTCGTTGAGTCCCGTGAGCATGATCACCGGCACTTCGGGTTGCTTCTCTCGCAATCTCAGGAGCACTTGTATACCGTCGCCATCCGGCAGTCCATGGTCCAGAATCACTGCCTTGATCTCGCTATTGAGATGATTGAGGCCTTCCCTCCCGCTTCCTGCGGCCACCGGGTGCCATCCTCTGCTTTTCGCTGCGATGATCAGCAACTTTTGGAGCGATTCATCGTCATCGAGGATAAGGAGATTGGGCTTGGCTTCAGTTGGGGGCATCGGGGCTGCGAGAACGGCCACTGATTAGTGGTTGAAGGCAAGGTAGGATGCGGAAACTTCATTGGCAAGGTTCAAAAGCCGAGCTT
>JBBRIB010000365.1:0-3656 GCA_038221745.1 Verrucomicrobiales bacterium | reverse complement strand
AGTAGCTGGTTTGCAAGGCGGGGCCGCCCACCCGGTAGCGGATGGCACCGCAGAGACAATTACCTTCGAAGGGGCCTTCAATCATGATGTGCGATCATTCCCAGAGGTAGGATTGGCGAGAGCCGAGTATTTTGTCCCCGCGTTGGACCGTTGCCTTCCAGGCGAGGACCTTGCCACCCTCGAAATAGTTTTTCCCGATGACGGCGAACTCGGCGTTGCCCTCGGCGCTTTGGGATGGGAAACTTTTGACCATGCGTTTCACACGGCTGGCGGTGGCTCCTTGCTGGTATTGGAAAATGACTTCCACTTTGCCTTGGCCGGCTCCGGCGGGGTCGCTCCAAAGCAGGGTGTAGTATTGGCCCAGGCGTTCCTTGCGCTCCGCCATGCTCACCGCACCACGCAGCCGACGTTCCTTTTCCATCCGGATCATCGGCTCATCCTCCGGGTTTTGTTTTTCATCCCGCAGCGAGAATTGTTTCACCACCAGCGGCTCATGCGGCCCGCTACAGGCACCTAACAAAAAAACCGCGAGTAAGCTGTAACGGATGTTCACACCCGAGAACTAATCACCCCCGCCGGGACTTTCAAGAAACAAGAAACTGCCAAGGCATAAAAAGCGAGGCGTTCCCTGTGGACTCGGGTTTGTGAAATTTCAGGCAGGCAGTTTTAGAATGAAACAGGCCCCTGTTTCAGGCTGTGCACATTCGAGATTCCCGCCCAGGTCTTTGGCCAGACGCAGTGACAAGGCCAGCCCCAGGCCTACGCCCGGTCTGCTTTCCGCTGCCTCGCGGGCGGATTTGTGAAAGGCCCGGAATATCCGCCTGCGTTCGCCTGAAGGGATGCCTGGGCCATGATCGGCGACTAGAATCCTGATGAAGCCGGGTATCTTCTCAAAAGATAGTTTCACGAGAGGTGGCTCGCCTCCAGCGGCATGCTTCGCTGCGTTATCGATGAGGTTGAAAAGAATGTGCTCCACGGCGGCGCAGTTTACTTTTACCTTGGAAGATGGGATATTAGAAACTGCCAGGTCCATTTCCAATGTCTGCCCGGAGGCGGCCAGACGGGCTTCGAGTCGTTCCCGCATCGGCTCTAACAATTCTGCCAAGGTGGATTCAGCCACGCTGGCGCGCGCGCTACCCCGTTCGATCTGAGAGAAAGCGAGCACGTTTTCCACGAGGTGGGAAAGCCGGTCTGCCTCACGGGAGAGGACCCGCAAATACTCGCCGCGTTTCTCTTCTTTTACCACGCCGCTTTGTAGCATGTCTGAATACAAACGGAAGGTGGTGAGAGGGGTGCGAAGTTCATGTGTTACTGCGGAGACGAAGGAGGCTCGCCGCTCGCTGAGGCGCATCACACTGAAAACAAGCGTCCATGCGGCGGCAATGGCGATGACCGCAGCCACCCACCCGGCTACAAGCGAGAGCACGATGGGAGCGGAGAATCCAGCTTGGGAAAGCGGCAAGGAACCTGGCTCCAGACGCAGGGGAAATGAAGCCAGCACGAGGCCATCGTCCGTCGGGGCCTCGGCAGGCAAGAGCCGGGCATTGGGGAGAAGGTCCTGGGATTCGGCGAGGAGGCGGGAACAAAGTGCTTCAAGGTTGACCTTTCCACCGGAGATGATGCGGGGTGGGCCAGGGATGGGTTTGAGGAGGAAGAGTGCGCCGTGGAGCCAAAGCGGGCGTGGAGAGAAATCGATGGTACCGCTTAAAAGTGTAAGGTCTTTGATGTTTTTGACGGAAGTGATGTTTTGGCTGAAGGTGTTATCCACGGCTTGGCTGCGTTTCTGGAGTTCTACCGTGTTTGCGGATTTCTGGGCGATTGCGCTATTGCGGGTTTGTTGGCCGACGTCCTCTTGTGGCGTTGCGGACCTCCATGTGTCCGTCCCTTGATTGAGCAATGAGTAAGTTTGCCTGAACTCATCTGTCGGGATTTGGTCATTGGGTGTGCCTTCCTGCCAGTTGAAACGGTCGCGGATTTCGGCAAGGGAGCGGGTCTTGGCTTCCTCCACGATGAGAGCGGCACCGAGGGTATCCATCCGCCATAGCGCAAGGCGCATTTTCTCCTGAAGGTCGGCACGGGCTTGGGCACCGCTGCGTTCGCGCTCGGCGGCTAGCGCACTGCGGGTTTGCCAACTCATGGCGGAAAGAAGGGTGACGGCGCAGATCACAAGGGCCGTCCACACCCAGAAATTTCGCGAAGCTCTCATGCGGTCCAACGGTAGCCTTTACCGCGCACGGTGGCGAGGAGGGACTGATCTTTGTCCCCGAGTTTCGCCCGGAGGTGCATGATGTGCATATCAATGGTGCGGGTCTCGGTGCGATCAGGATCGAGTTTCCAAAGATTGCGGAGGATTTCCTCACGGCTGATGATGCGGCCCTGAGAATCTAACAGGTAGCGGAGCAGCTCATTTTCACGTTCGGAGAGTTCCTCTTGGCGACCATCTTTGAAGTGGATCCTCCGCTCGCGGAAATCCACATCGCCATCGGGGAGGGATCTGGTGTCGGCGGGTGCGCTGCGTTCGCAGGTGCGGCGCAGAACCGCATCCACGCGTGCGAGGAGCTCCTTCATGCTGAAAGGCTTTACCACATAATCATCCGCACCGTTGACGAGGCCGCGCACCCTGTCGTTCTCCTCGCCTCGTGCGGATAAAATGATCACTGCTTGGCCCGGACGTTTCCTTTTGAGGGTTTCAAGAATTTCAAATCCAGAGGGGCCAGGCAACACGAGATCTAACAGGAGCAGGCGGTAATTCGCTTTCAACGCCAGGTTCAAGCCGCTGTGGCCGTCAGGAGCCTCCAAAGTATGGTATCCAGCGTATTCCAGGACGTCGATGATCCCACGGCGGATAGCGGGATCGTCTTCAATAACGAGGATGGTGATCTCTGACACGGCTCTTGGTTAGAAGGGTGGGCGATGTTTTGCAATCTCATTGAGCATGGGCGGGCTGCTTGTTGATTCACTACTTCACGGACGTTCCCGCGAAGCGGATTTTGGTGGTTTTCACATCGAGCAGCGGTGCGAGTTCGTAAACATTTTTATAACCGTAAGCGTGGAGGTTGATGAAAGTTTGAATGTTCAGGGAGACGGCCGGGCATTTGGAGGGGAAGTTGACCGGCTCGTTGTTGAAGTTGTTATTGCAATAAATGAGAATGGGGGTCTCGAGATCGGGGACAAGGGCACGCAGCGCGGCTTCGGTAAAATCGGTGAGTGCAAGGTGAAGGGCACCCTTGATGTGGATGTTTGCATAGCGGTCTTTGCTGCGGGCATCAAGGATCACGGTGCGAGGGGCGGCGGCCATCTCGATGAATTGCTCCTCACTTACGCGATGAGCAGCGCGGATGGGTGCAAGGGTCTGGCTCATTTTCACAAATCCCGCGTAATCGATTTTGGGATTGAGTGGCTCTTCAGCGAGGCAAATGAACGGAATGCAGCAAATCAGGATGGTGGTCTTAATAACGCCTGTTTTTACCCCACCTCTGGCGGACTGTCTGTAAACGCTCGGTAAATAAACGCAATCGTTGCCGGAGGGGGATTCCTCGTTTATATCCCCGGCAGCAATGAACTCGCCCGCTCCGCTGCGCTACTGCCCTGATCTTCTCCGTTACGCCCGCCGGATCACCCGCGAGGTGAAGGTGGGGAATGTGGGCGTGGGCGGG
>JBBRIB010000364.1:0-3658 GCA_038221745.1 Verrucomicrobiales bacterium | reverse complement strand
AACGTCTTGGTGCCGTGTGTTTCCACCCATTCGCGGATGGCGTGGAGGAAATCGGGCCCGTAGTCTGCGGATTTTTTCTCACCCACACCAGGCAGACTCAAGAGCGCTCGGGCATCCCGCGGGTATTCACGACAGAAGTGCCTCAACGTCACAACGGAGAAAATGATGTAAGGAGGAAGACCCCTCACGTCAGCAATTTCCTTGCGCAAGACTCGCAGGGCTTCGAACAATCCGCCATCACATGGAATATCGCCGGCTCTCGGCGCCGAGTGCGCTTTCTGAGGGCTGGTTAGCGAGCGGGTGAGCAACAACGTGTCGCGGGTCTTGAGCAGGTCCACTCCTGCATGGCTCACCGATACGGTCGCAAACATTCCTTCGCTGGCGGCTAAGAATCCTTCTCGTAAAAGCTGCCGACCAAGATCCACCCAGTAGGCTCGCGGTTGATCCTTGCCGATTCCGTGGGTCTTGAGTTGATCGTGTTTGAAGCGTTGGATCTTCTCGGACATGCCACCGGTGAGGACTTCCGCAAGGTGATTGATCCCCACGCTGAAGCCGCCGGCCTGGCGGATGCGCAGGACACAACTGAGGAGTTTCTGCACATCGATGGTGGCATCCCATTTTTCGCGAGGTTCCAGGCAATGATCGCAGCCACCGCAGTTTTCGAGCGGCCAGGTTTCACCGAAATAGCCTAACAATCCCACGCGGCGGCAGGCATCGTGCTCGGCGAAGTGAACCATCTGATCGAGTTGGGCATGCGCCACTTTGCGCGCTTGTTCGTCGGGATTATCGTCGAGGAATTTCACATACTTCATGAAATCCGCCCGTGAGAACAGCAGCAGGCAATCGGCGGGCAAACCATCACGCCCGGCGCGGCCGGTTTCCTGATAGTATCCTTCAAGGTTTTTCGGCATGTCCGCATGGATCACGTAGCGAACGTTGGATTTGTTGATGCCCATGCCGAAGGCCACCGTGGCGCAAACGATGCGGGCCTCATCGCGCAGAAAGGCATCTTGATTCCTGGCCCGTTGGGCGGGATCAAGCCCGGCGTGGTAGGCTACGGCTTTCAAGCCCATCGCTTGCAGGCTGGCGGCATAGGCCTCGGTGTTTTTCCGGGATTGGCAATAGACGATGCCTGAATCCTCGGGCCTGGATTTTGCAAATTCGCCCACTTGCTGGATTGGCCGGGATTTCGCGACGACTTGGTAGCGGAGGTTCGGTCGATTGAAACTGGCCAGGAAAACCGAGGGTTCCTTCAATTCCAACTGCTTGAGAATATCCCCCCGCACCCTCTCGGTGGCGGTGGCCGTCAGCGCCAGAATGGGAATTTCTCCCGTCCACTGCCGCACCTCCCGCAGCCGCCGGTATTCCGGGCGGAAATCATGGCCCCACTCGCTGATGCAGTGTGCCTCGTCCACCGCCAGGGCGGAAACTTTCCATGCTTTGAGCTGCGCAAGAAAGTCGTTGAGCATCAGGCGCTCAGGTGCCACATAAAGAAGCTGATAGTGGCCCCTAGCGAGGCCCGCGAGCCGTTCTTCCGCTTCCAACGGATCCAAGGTGGAGTTCAAAAATGTGGCCCGCACTCCCGCCGCCGTCATTTGATCCACTTGATCCTTCATCAGTGCGATGAGCGGGGAAACCACCAAGGTGAGCCCTTCCCGCACCAGCGCGGGAAGCTGGTAGCACAGGCTTTTTCCCGCGCCCGTCGGCAAGATCGCCATCACGTCCCGCCCCGCCAATGAATCTTCCATGATTTCCCGCTGGAGGGGGCGGAATTCATCGTAGCCAAAAACTTGCTTCAAACGTTGTGATAGGCGTTCCGCACTCATGAACATGACCTAATAACTAATCAGATGAACACGTCAAGAGGAAATTTTCACACCTGGCGGGTTGCATCAAAAAAATCAAGGAGCGCCGAAACGTGTTCGCCGTGCGGATGAAGTGCCAATGAGAAGTCCCGTGGGGCACGCCATTGGCTCAACATCCGTGTGGGCGGACGCGTTCCCTCCAATACTGTCAGATTAAGATTTTTTAACCACAGATGAACGCAGATGAACGCAGATGAAAATCCAAAATTGTCCCTCTTTATCTGCGTTCATCCGCGTTCATCTGCGGTTTGATTCCTCTAAATTCTTTGGTCTTTATGATTAAACTGACAGTGTTGCGCGTTCCGCTCCTCCTTGAATGCCCATCGTCGCCCGTTCCGTGCCTAGGATCACTTTTTTGTCCTGCACCCCGTCTGGCATTCTCCTGCGTTTTCGGCTCGCCAAATGATAAAGGAGAAGCCTATCTCTCAGCACCCCGCGAAGCCATGCAGCCAAGGTCCTTTTCCCAACTTCTCCAGCTGCTGGTCCTGAACATGGCCATCGTGCTGGCGCTGCCCGTTTCCGCACAGCAGGATTCCCTCAAAAAGTTGGTGGACGATTCCCTCGCTGCGATGAATGCAGGAAACTGGCAGGAATCACTCACACTTAGCGCTGAGGCGATCAAACGCCACGGCAAGAACCAGCCTTTGGAAAACTACGGCCCCCAATTCGGCGTGATTTATTATCGCAAAGGCCTCTGCGAAATGAAACTCAAGCAGTGGGATGAGGCGATGCTCTCATTTGAAGTTTGCTACCGGGATTTCCCGAACCGGACAAAAGATAGCGCCGGATCTAACAATTTTCAAAAACTCGCCCTTTTGAAATGGGGAGAAGCCGCCATGGGAAACCAAAAGTGGGAGGTGGCATTGCGGCAGTTTAAAAAGTTCACCCTGGAGCGTGATCGCGAACGGGATACATTTTCCCAAGGATTATACCATATCAATTGCGCGGTATGTCATGCCAGGCTCGGGCAGATTCCGATGGCGATCGAGCACCTCGAAATCGCCATGAAGAACCGCGCCACCTTCGGCACACCGGATGAAGGAATCATCGCCGCTTTCGAGGCGCTTGCGACTGCTTCCATCACCGCGGGCAATGAACAGGCTTTATTGGATTGTATTCAAAAAAACCGCGGAGAACTGACCGTGGCACCTGCCCTCATGCACCGCTACTCGCAGGTGTTTCTCAAACTCGCCGGAGAGGCCATATCCGCTGGGATGATTCGCGCCGCGCTGGCTATTTATACATTCGTTCCAGATACCACCATCGCGCTTGAAGATGCCATCGCCCGGCCCGGCACACTCAGCGAGCAGGAAATGCTGGCTTTGCAAGCAGATCTCACCAGCACGAATTCCCCGGAAATCATCAAGCTCACCGCCACCGCCTTTCTCCACGAAAAATTCGGGAACCTTCGTGGAGCCATCGCCGCTTATCAGCAACTCGAGAAATACCATCCCCATGCGGGTAACCGTGAGACCAATCTCTTTAACCTGATCCGTAATCTCTCACTCGTGGAGGAGGCTGGGGAAGTGCAATCACTAAGGGAAATATTTTTGAAGGATTTTCCTCAATCATCCCATGTCCAGGATCTTCAGCAAGCCACTCAAAAATAGCTCAACCATGCGTGGCTTCTGTTTCTATACCCTTCTAGGTTTTTTCATGCATGGATTACTCCTTGGCGAACAAGCGAACCTATCTCTAGCAGCACCTTCAACTTTGCAGATCACACAGGATCAGATCGATTTCCAATCTGCCTTGGATTTGTTTGAAGCACGCAGCTATCAAGAGGCGTAGGC
>JBBRIB010000363.1:0-3679 GCA_038221745.1 Verrucomicrobiales bacterium | reverse complement strand
GCTGGGTCACATCGAGCACGCCGCTGCCGGGTGGGAAAACAATGTTATCGGCGACGGGAGGAGCACCCACGACGATCCGAATCTGCCCCGGTGTGGAATAATCAACCGCCGTGCCAGCAGGTGCATCCAGCAGGACAAGCTGGCCGCTGCGCGCGCCGGTGTGGGTGACGACGGTGTAGCTGCAGGAAGGTGTGGTCCCCGGAGCGACGCGAACCCAAAGTGCGGTTTTTGCAGCCAGTGATAGGTTGCCGGTCACTGCAAGAACGTCACATGCTCCCGCGTTGCCGATTTGCACCTCGAGGGTCGTCTCGTTTCCGAGCGAAACGTTGCCGGTGATCGAGAGCGTGCCAATTCCGTCCGCAATAGCGGGATCACCCGGCGCAACCGAGCTGCCTCGGGTCGCGCCCGCAGAGAGAGCGGATTGAAGAGTGCCCGTGCCAGCGATTTTCCCGCCGTCCACGGTCCAGGCAGCGGCGCTGTTGGCCGTGGCGTTCATGATCAGCGTCCCCTGCGAAACGAAGCGCCCACCAGGGGCACCGGTCAGGCCCGCGCTCGCCGAGAAACGCGCGATGCCAAGGCCCGTTTTGTAGAACGCGTGGCCGCCGCCGGGAGCCACTTGACCGTTGACTTGGATGGTTCCCAGCGCCCGCAGCTCGATGGATTTTTGAAAGCCAGATGAACTCCCGTTGACCGTGAGCGTGCCGCCAGTCGCTTGGATGAGTTTCACGTCATTTCCCCAGGCTTCCGTGCCGTAATCCGCGTCCAGAATGTTGTTCCCGGTGCTGGTGACTTCGGCTCCTGGGCCTCCGCCGAAGACGACCATGCGGCCATTGTAGAGCCGGTATCCACCTTCGAGAATGAACCGCTCAAAGAACCGCCCACCTCCAAGGTTGACCTGTTTCTGGGGAGCCGTGACCGGGAAGATCGGGAGATCCTGGCCATTGGCCGGTAGCACATCGCCCACCCAGTTGGCGGGATTTAAGAAGAGATCATTCGCCCCTCCGCCGTCCCACGTCGCGGAGCGGGCGATCATTGAACCGCAGGCGAACAAGACGACGATTGGCTTCAGGAAATGTTTCATGACGTTGGTGGATTATCTTATTTCTGCGTCTTGGCACGCGCAACGGGTTCTGAGAAGCGGAAACTGAGGCTTCCGAACATCTGCACAAAAAGTGCCACAAAAAGATTTTTCGAACGGATTCCCAAAAATTCAATGGATATTTTCCGCTCCAGCGACAGGTTTTCAGAAAAGTTGATCCATTTCAAAGTCATTGCCCCGGCTCATGCGATTGACTCTTTCCCGCGCTTGCCAAGCGGGGATTCCGGACTTGTGATGGGGCATGGATTACTTGGCCATCGCCCGCAATGTGATTGAAATTGAATCAGAGGGTTTGCGCCGGATGGCAGAGCGCTTGGGTGATGAGTTTACGGCTGCGGTGAAGCTGCTCGCGCAAACTTTGGACAATCGTGGAAAAATCGTGATCGTCGGCATTGGAAAATCAGGAAACATCGGCCATAAAATCGCGGCGACACTCAATTCCACGGGCGCCACGGCGGTGGTGCTCAATTCTCAGAATGCCCTGCATGGCGATTTGGGGCTGCTGTCAGATGGTGATGCGGTGATCGTGATGTCTTACTCGGGAGAAACCAGCGAGCTGCTGGGTTTGATCCCTTTCATCAAGCGTTTTGACGTGAAATTGATCTCCCTCACCGGGAAGTCCGATTCCACTGTTGCGGGTTTGTGTGATTTGAATTTGGACACCTCCGTCGAGCGCGAAGCCTGCCCCCTCAATCTTGCGCCCACCTCCTCATCCACGGCGATGTTAGTGATGGGTGATGCGCTGGCGATGGTGTTGTTAGAAACGCGGGGATTTACCGCAGAGGACTTTGCCCGCTTTCACCCAAGTGGCTCGCTAGGGCGGGCCTTGTTGACGCGGGTTTCAGACATCATGCGGGCCGATGGGGCGCTGCCGACAGTGGAGGAATCTGCCGATGTCTTTGCCTCGCTGGACGCGATGAACCGGGCACGGGCCGGTGCTTGTTTGATTTTGAAGCCCGATGGCACCCTGGCCGGGATTTTCACCCATGGCGACTTCGCGAGAAGTTTCCGCAATGATCCGCTGCTAGGAGAAAAGCCCGTGGTTTCCCTCATGACGCGCCGCCCGATCACCGTGCGGGCAAATGCGCTGGCGGTGGAGGTTTTGAAAACCCTCGGTGCCAATCGCATTGATGATATTGTAGTGGTCGATGAAACGGGCAGGCCAGTGGGACTCGTGGATACGCAGGATTTGGCCAGATTGAAAATCGTCTGAATGCCGGTTTGGCCTGTTTGCGCTCCAGATTGCCCCCTTGCGCCTGAATCTCCTTCGGCTTACCTTCACGCATGGGACGCCGCACCGCCATTTTCAGAGCCATCATTCTTCTCGTCCTCGTTTGGGGCTGCGTGTGGGGCATCCGCGCCTATGCCGGATCCCGAAAAATTACGGCGGAACTCATCAACCGCCAAGTCGCCGAAGCCAAGTTCCAAGACTGGTCGGGCATCAACACTCCGCCCGATGCCGCTGAAGCGAAACGCCGCGAGAGCGAACTGCGCGAAATTGCCGAAAACGTCAACCGACTCGATTTCCAGGAACGCGAGAAGAACCGCGAAAACCGCTCGGGCGAAAACTTTTTCCGCGTCCTCAGCCCGGCGGAGAAATCCCTGTTCATCGATCTCACCATCGTCGAGTCCATGGGCCGCTTCATGGAATCCCTGGACGCGATGAAGCCCGAACAACGCAAGAGTTTCGTCGAGAAGGGCCTTAAGGAAATCCAACAAGGACGTACCCAGGAAGAGATGGCCCGCGCGGACCAGCTCGGCGCGGATCTTCTTGAAAAAATCAGCCAGGAAGGGATGCGCGCCTACTTCAAGAAATCCAGCGCTGATACCAAACTGGATCTCGCCCCGCTGATGGAAGCCATGAATGAAACCATGCAAGGCCTGCGTGGCAATGAATTCGGCCCCCGCTAATGACCATGAAACATCGCGGCTTCACCCTCGTCGAGATTCTCGTCGTCATCGCCATCATTGCCACTCTCGTCGGCATCGGTGTTCCGGTTTCCAATTCCTTCATCGCGAAGTCCCGGGAAGCCGCCTGCCTCAACAAGCTCCGCGGCCTTGGCGTGGCCACCGAGAGCTACTTGCAGGATCATAACAACCTGATGCCCACACTGGCGGCGCTGCGCTCTTCAAAAAACGATCCGGCTCCGGTCATCGAGACGGCTTTGTTGGAGTATTTGGGTTCACCCGAGGCCTTTCGCTGCCCGGCTGACAAGGAGGAGTTTGAAAAGACCGGTTCCAGCTATCTATGGAACTCTACGCAGAATGGCCGCCTTCGTGCCGAGCTATACTTTTTCGGCAACGATGAGTTTCCAGAACGCATCCCCCTCATCATCGACAAAGAATCCTGGCATCCGAATGGTGTCAATTTCCTCTATGCCGATCTATCAAGCTCTAACAAACAGCGCTTTGCCGTCGGCAACTAAATATCTAACTCCATGCTCCAAGCCACCGGCCTCTATAAAACCTTCGCTGGGAAACCCGCCCTGATGGATGTTTCCTTCCACGTCAAGCCGGGCGAGATCTATGGCATGCTCGGCCACAACGGAGCGGGGAAAAGCACCTCTCTTGGTATCATCC
>JBBRIB010000362.1:0-3712 GCA_038221745.1 Verrucomicrobiales bacterium | reverse complement strand
ACCCGTTTCCGTCACACTATTAAAAGTGATCGAATCCACAAAATAGTTCGGAGCAAGCAATGAACCGAAATTGTTTATTGCGAAGCTGATGCTGCTATCGGCAACCCTGATCTGATCCAGCAGAAAGAAGCCATCTTGTGGAACACTGGAGTTATAGTTGTATTTCACCTCGTAGGTGCGCGCGCCCAGATTGGTCGATTGCAGCACGAAGTATGACGTATCGCTTCCCGTGCCGACGATGATATTCGCGGCATTTGAAGTGATCGGAAGCAGGCAAGCGCCTGCGAGAACGGCAAGGAGGAATCCCCGCCGTGATTGGCTTAGTTTCATTTATTTTTCTCTTCGGTAGTCTATTTTTCACGAAGAGAGGGCGAACGGGTGGAAGCCCGTTCACCTTCTCCCGTCGATCCCCTTTCGCGGAGGACCACTTCCCAGATTGGCCATTTTAAAATGACTTCTCAGGTGACGAGCCGGCGGAAAAGCAAGTATTCGGGCTCCCAGCTTGGCCTTTTCCCCGCCTTCACCGTTCTTGCGAACGATTGGCGTTTTGGGGAATCGTATCTGGATACCGCTGCGCGACAGCTCCGGGTTCTCACCGGATTCCATGTTTTTCCGTGGTTAGTCAGGGGGAAACTGGCAGCTCGCAGGATGGGCGGCAAGGTGAAACTGAGATCACCGATTGCTTGACGATGGCGCAACGGCGGATTTCTCTCAGAGCCATGTTACGCGAGGTTTTGAAATCCAAATTGCACCGGGCGATGATCACCGGCTCTGATGTCGATTACGAAGGCAGCATTGAGATTCCCAGCGATCTGATGGCTGCGGCGGATTTATGGGCCGGGGAAAAAGTGCTCGTCGCCTCCATCACCACCGGTGCTCGATTGGAAACCTACGTGCTCGAGGGTAAACCCGGGACTGGCCACATCCTGATCAACGGAGGGGCCGCCCATCTGATCAAGGCAGGCGAGCGGGTGGCGATCATGGCCTTTGCCCTCTCAGAAACCCCCGTGATTTCAAGAAATCTGCTCTTGGATGAGACGAACCAAGTGCTGCGGAAAAGCCAGTGACCGCAAGGCCATGAATGACATTGACCAAACCCCGGCGTTAGGTTAGGTTTCCCACCTATGAAGTGCATTCCGATCTTATCATCCATTGGTTTCCTCTGTCTTGCCGGCTGCGAGACCATGAATCAACCAATCTCCAGTGGTGATTTCGATCCCTTGCGCCCACCAGGCGGAAACATCGGTCCTTCAGCGGCAAGCAGCTCCGGGCCAGGCTACACCGCAGGGCAGTTTGTGCGGGCCGTGATTCCCAATACCGCATTTTATAAAAAGCGCCCGAGCGGCGATGGGGATGCCGATAAACTGCTCAAGCAAGGCACCTCGATGAAAGTGATTTCGAAAAGTGGCAGCTATCTCAAGGTGGAGCTGGACAGCGGAGAAATCGGCTTCGTGCCCACTGTCATGGTAGAGGACCCGAGTGCGGCTCCAGCCGCCGCGACGACGATGCCCGGAGAATATCAAGTTTACCCACCTCTAACAGGTGATCTCGGTGGGCCACTACCCATCATTGATCCCGCAGGCTTGCCACCTGAGGGTGCGATTCCCACGGTGATCGATCCTGAAGCCCCATCGGTGATTCAGCCCGTCCCCGCGCCCACCACTCCAGGGGCGGATTCATTTGCGACCCCGGTGGAGCCAAGCGCTCAAACGCCACCGGCCCCTGGCGGTTCAGTGCCGCTGCCTCCGAATCAGGAAGATTTGAAAGCAATGGAGGGAAAAGCCAAGCAGAAGACCGGGCAGTGATTTTTCAATGAATGAAACCGCCTAACAGCCGGATGGCGGACCTGACGGATGCGAGCGATGCCGTCTCGCTGGCGGTATGGTAACCCGTGGTGGGGATCTGGAGTGTGGTTCCATTGATCTGACCACCGGTTGCAGCGACGAGGCGCCCGAGCTCGGTGCGACCGAGTGAAAGCGGCTTGGAGCGGTTTTCATTTTGGGCCTCTATCCAGCTGTCTTTATAAGAATACGGGATACCCAACTGGCGGCAATGATCTTGGATTTCAACGGTGAAATCCGCATCAAACTCGGCTGTGGCATCCTTCTTGCGGAGCACGAGATCTTGCGCCGCAGCCGCTTCCGGCGTGGGATAGGGGCTGGTATCGAGAACCAGCAGGCGGCGCGTGACGATGGATTCGCGCTGAAGCCAGGCAAGCGCATAGCGCCAACTCCGCCCGGCTTCCTCCTGGGCGGTGAATAAAGCGGTGCCGGCAAATCCATTGCGAAACAGATGGATGATGATCGCCACACTCAGGACATTATCAAGCTGGGCGGAGAGATGTGTTTCGCCAACCCGCAGGCGATCCAAAAATGAAATCGGCGTGCCGGGCTGGAGGAACTCCAAACCGCTGATTTCAAAGATAAGGTTATGTCGGTTCGGGCAAAGATAGCCTGATGAGATAATGCCTTGCCCGAGGTAGGTGCCCGTGTAGGGGAGATGCGCCTGCACCCGTTGGCCGGTGAAGCGATCTGCGATGGAGGCCATCATTTGTTCGGATACGGAATCACCTGTCAGCTCACCGCGGTTTCCTGCAATGAAGGCGGCGTATTGAAATTCATTGGGCCCCGTGCAAAGCAACCCGTGGCGATCAATGTGGGCGGAAAGAATGATGCTCTCCGGATCGCGACCGCGAGCCACCAGCACGCCGAGGTGACGTTCCACCGTGACATCGACCTCTTCCAACTCGCGGCGAAGAACCCGGAAAAACGAATCCTCTGTTCCCACCACCGATGGCTCTCTAACAAGTTGTTGGAGAATTTCCAGAAATTCAGTAAGATCGGGCGAATCTTCAGGCAGCATGGTATTTCAAGGTGGGGAAGCAGATCCAATGCCGGAATCCGGGTGAGGTAACTTCAGGTTCTTTTTCACATTGTCAATCGCAGCTCCCTTGCCCATTTATGCAAAATTGGAATCCGGCTCGGATGGAAATATTGATTCCACCTGCCGCGCACTTGGAGAATCCTGCGTGTCTTGCGGCTTACCTCGATGGTGAGGCGAGAGGTAATCACTGATTTTCCCTCGATTATCCGCTCGGATCTCATGCTGAAAATCGAGCAAACTCCGAGTTTGCAGGACTTTCCGTAGCTATCAACGCAATGTTTCATCGCCCTGCTTTCAACAACAAGTTGCCACGGATAGGTGAGTTCTTGGATTCTGCATTGAAATGTTTCGCCCTGATGGAAGCAGGGTGCCTCGAATGGCCTGGTTCCAGGCAGGCTCGCCCATGGCTGCATTTTCAGACAGTGAAGATCCCACCTCACGTTGGCACAACTAATATGGACTTTGCGCGAGGTGGGTATGTTTTCTTGATTCAATCTAACCAGATTCTCCCAATAACGCTTACTATGACATAGCAACTCTCTCAATGGCAAGTTCACCAAAGCCTCAGCTCTCCCATGCTTGCCCTCATAGAAGCTCTCAAGAAGTGTGTCTGAAATGATTCCGAAATTGCGCGGATTGAAATTCGCACGAGCAATCACTTTCTCCAGTAGCCGAGACCAAACCGCGTCGTTTGAGAGATCCTTCACCATCCGGCTCGATAATACCTCAGCAAGCAGTTCATCGCTACCGCCCAATGCCTTGACCTGTCCCCAGCGCAGCGCCTGGCGAATCGTTAGATTCTCCGGTGCTTGCAAAGCGAGATGGAGTG
>JBBRIB010000361.1:0-3714 GCA_038221745.1 Verrucomicrobiales bacterium | reverse complement strand
TCGTAAGCGCCGAAGTTGAAAAGGTCATTCTTGCCAACGGGGTGGCGGTGAAGGGTTGATTTCATGTCAGGCAATGTTGGTGATTTTTGAAGCACGTTGAAAACGTCCCGCTTCAAATCCGCCACGCGCAGCCAAAGCCAGCGAGAGCATTTGAATGGGTAAGATTTCCACAAGCGGGCGCATCGATTCCGCGACGACGGGCAATCGAAATGCGGCAAGGGGAGAATTCTGTTCGCTCAGCAAAGCGGCCTTGCCACCGCCGCGCGTGATGTCTTCGGCAAGGCGGTGATGCAAAGGCGCGAGCTTTTCATCGCCTTCAAAAATAAGCACGAGCACATCACTTCCCGCCATTTCCAGCGGCCCGTGGCGAAACGCCGCAGCGCTCATGCCTTCCGCGTGAAGACGGGTGGACTCTTTTAAAATCAATCCGCCTGTGCCGGCGGTAGCGAGTGAATCGCCGCGGCCCGTCACGAAGATATTGGTCACACCTTCGAGAAACGGTATGATTTCGGCAACGTGCCCGCGCCAGCTCGCCAAGTATATTTCCACTTCGTTGGCAGCTTGTAGTAACTCATTTTTTGCATTCGCCATACCGCCACCGGTCAGTTGCGCACCGAGCCAGTTTAAAACGGCAAGAGTGGATAGATATGTTTTGCAGGAAACGGTGGACTCCACACCCGCTTCCAAAGTAAGTGTATGATTTGAGGCAAGGCCCAACGTGGAATCGGGATTATTCGTCACGCCAATGATCGCTCCAAACTCCGGGGTGCGATGGAGCAGATTCACTATTTCCGCGCTTTCGCCCGATTGAGAGACCGCGACCAGCAGAGTATCCGAAGCATAAAGATTATCAAACCCGAGCAATAACTCCGCCGTCTCGATCCAATGGGAGGTGATGCCCGCAGCACTCAGTTTGCGATGCAGTGGATAGAGCGCGTTGAGCGAGCTGCCCATACCGGTAAGAACCACACGACGGATTTTTCCCGAGCATAGATTCTGCCGGACCGCCGAATCAAATTTTGTCTCATCAAGCTTTTCACAAACGCGCTGAAGCACGAGCGGTTGCTCAAGAACGTCTTTGAGATAGGGGCCTTCAATAAGGGTCATCATTGCGATAAATTTGCTCTCTGAGTGACGGCCTTCGGGAGATCGAGATTGTTCTTAAATTGAATGAAAGTAACTATGTTGAATCCTTCCAGCATCAGATTCTTCCCCGACGGGTTTCGAGTTCGGCGCGGATTTCCCCCATCCTACGATGTGACAGCGGGTAACGAGCGAGCAGGAACAGGGCGGGGATCATGAAAACCGACGGTAGAACGGCGAAACAGATTCGCATGTTCTGGAAGACCTCGGGTGACTGGGCCGCCCTTTTCGCGATCTCGAATCCGGCCCAGACGACGATCACTCCGGCGATGCCGTAAGCGAGGGACATGGCGGCTTTGTTCAGCCAGGAGAAGATCGAGTTGAAGCCGCCCTCCCGGCGGTCGCCACAGCGGAGTTCCTCGGAATCGACGACATCGGCGATCATCGAGGGGATGACCAGATAGATTCCGATGTAGCCGGGTGATAGAAGCGTGCCGGTGACCAGGGCGAGCCAGGGGTAGGCAGGGGTGTAGGTGAACCATGATAGCCAGGTGGCCATCATGATGAGGCCGGTGGAAATCATCAGGGTTTCCTTTTTGCCGATGCGGCGGCACAACCAGGCGAAGAAGGGGATGGAGATGACTCCGACGATGAGGGACAAGGTTCCCTCGACGCCTGTGAGTTTGGCCGCGAACACGGTATCGCCCTCCAACGCGTAGAAGGTCCGGAGGTAGAACATCTGACCTTGGACCAGATTGATGCCGAAGGTGAAGACGAGGGCGAAGACCGCGAGGATGCGGAAGGGGACGTTGGTGAAGGTCTTTTTGAAATTCGGCCAGAACGGCTCCTTCGGTTGCTTCAAGATGAAGTCCGGGTTGCGCTCCTTGATGAGGAAGGCGGGCATGACGCTGACGAGGATGATCAACATGCCGAGCGCGAAGCCGACATAGCGCATGCCGCGGAGGGAGTCGGGTTCGCCGGTGATGGGATCATTGAAGATAGGAAGCTGGGTGATGGTCCAGATCCAGGTGCCGAGGATGGTGGCGAGCTTCCCCCAGAAAGAACAATGCGCGGAGATACTGGTGCGCTCATCGGTATCGGGCGTCATTTCCGTGAGCATGCTCTGATAGGGCATGACCCAGATGGTGAAGACGGTATAGAAAACCAAGCCGATGCCGATGAGATAGCCGAGTTTCGCCGCCTCGCTCCAATGCGGTTGGCCGAGCCAGAGCAGCGGGAAAACCAGACCGGTGAGAACACCACCGATAAGGACCCATGGCCTTCTGCGCCCCCACCGCGAGCGGGTGTTGTCGGAGATCCAACCCATGAGAGGATCGAGGCAAGCGTCCCACAGCCTGAAAACAAGGAACACCCAGCCGATGTGGGCGGGCGAGATTCCCATGCCCGCCACGAAGATCGAGCCGCTGAGCACCTTGAGCAACTGGCTGCCCCAGACGTTGACCATAAACGACGCGCCGTAAGCGGTTTTCAGGGCGAAGGGGACTTTGTCCTCGGTGCGGATCTCTGGTTTTCTGGTGACTGAATTGGCAGGAGTAGGCATGGTCTGGGTGGATTCCTTCAAAAGTTTCTGTTACTGCTCGTAAGCCCCGAGGTCGCGGGATTTGCCAGAGGGGCGGGACTTTCCGGAGAGATCGTCGGGTTGGGCAAGATCGTCCGTGCCACTGTCGATACCCGGGCTGCCGGATGCGAGGCTGAAATCCGCCTCGCGGAGATCCGGCTTGATCGACTTGAACCGCGGGGTCGCGATGATGTCGTTCGCACCCCGGTAAATATTCTGCTCGCCGGGATAAAGATTGTGGTCCCAGCGGATGTCCGCGTTGCGGTTGTTCGAGGTGACCTTGCCGCCGGGGCGGGGGATGATGATGTTATTGAGGATGACAACGTCCTTGGAGCGGTTGGCGAAAAGTTCCTGATAGCCGACGATGCCACCGTTCCAGTAGGTGGTGTTGTTGATGATATCCACGTGGCCGGTGCGGAATGTGTGGATGCCGGAGCCGCCGTTGAAGGCGCTGAGGTTGTTTGCGATGAGCGCGCGGTATTTCCAAACCGGGCGCAGCGGATTGAGTGAGGCGGCGTTGGGATCAGCCTTCCTTTTTCCTTGGGTTTGGACGGGCGCGTCGGCATTGGGGTTGGTTGCGCCATCGCTGGAGAAGCCTTCGGTCACATCGAGCAGGATGCCGTTGCCGTCGCTCAGTTTACCCGTGGCTTCCCAGGGAACGAGGGTCTTGTTATTCCAGACGCGGTTGCGCTGGATGATGATGTGGTAGCCGGGTTTCTCGTCGTGGGCCCAGAGGTTGAGAGCGGTGATGCCGGAGCCGGCGTAGCGCATGAACCAGGCGTTTTCGAATACCAGATTGTCCTCAAGGGTGACGTAGTCGGTTTCCAACATGGAGATGCCGCCGCCGGCGCATTTGGAGACCACCGAGTTGCGGATGATGATGTGATGGGGCTTTTTGTCCGGGGCGCTCTTGCGGCCTTCGATGGTGATCCCGTTGGTGTTGAAGCGTGGATCGGGCGGGGGTAGTTTGCCGTCGTTGTCATTGGGTTTTCCATTGGCCAGGGCGTCCGCCAAGTTGATCGAGTCGTTCGCACCGGTGATGTGGAGGCCGT
>JBBRIB010000360.1:0-3719 GCA_038221745.1 Verrucomicrobiales bacterium | reverse complement strand
ACTTCTTGTGCCACCAAGGTCACCGCTGCCCAGCGTGCCGAATTATCACGCGTGGCCATCGCGCGGACCGAGGTAGAAAGCGCTGCTTATTCAGAACCTTACGGAGCGGATGTGAAATTGCGACAAGCATTCAACCAATCTGGTAATTCAGGCCAGGCTGGCGCTGGGGGGCTGATCGTTGCCTTGATCGGCGAAGGGGTGGCCGCAACTCAGAACGCAATGTGCAAGAATAAAACAAAGTTCATTTTGATGCGATTCAACGCGACGCTCCAAGCAATCTAGCAGATTTAACGACCCGCAAACCGCAGGAAGAATTGAAAAAAGACAACTTCTTCGGGTCTCGATTGCGCCAAAATTCTCCCAATGTTTTCCGTTCTACCATCATTTCACAAAGACTCCAGCGCACAGGCAAAGCCGAAAATGGCGATCTCCTTCTTAGTTCGATGGTCATCACTGAAATTCAGCTGCTGGATGCAAAAGGGAAATCATTGTTTAGGGGAACCTGCTCCGGCAACTCTGGAGAATCCCACACTGCGTCACAATATGCGCAGGATCATGCAAAATCTCAGAGGGTTTACAAAAACGCGGTCGAAACTGCCGTCCTGACATTTATGGGCGCGCTAGCTCTCAAAACCGTGGAATGATTGGAAACATCTGAACGAAATTACCCATTGCTTCTCCTTTCGATAAAGTCTGTAATGTCTCCCGAATGAATATCGATGTCGAAGATGTTCTGGCGGGTGTGCTTGGTTCGATCATCGGGCGAGTCATCCTTTTTGTTTTCGCGGTGTGGCTCGGCTGCACGATCGGCGGCATGAGTCTCATTGTTGGCATGATTGTGCAGGAAGGCACCTGGCAACTCGATGGAGTTTATCAATGGCTATGGGCCAGTCCCGTGCTGCTTTTCAGCCAATGGGGTTTCCTTAACTTCCCATTCCTGATGTTTACCTTCATCTACTTCATCCGCAGCGAAAACGCAGGTTACCGCGCATGGGGAATCATTCTCGGGGTGGAATCACTGATGGTCATGTTAGGCTGGTGCAAATATCCCATGCAGCCCGGCTGGCCCATCGCCTCCGCTTGGCTCACCTGGGCGCTCATCCTCGCGATGGTGGAGACTGGTGTCTGGCTTCTCTACCAACACCAGGAGAATAACCGTGCTCGTGAATTCGGGCTGCTCCATTCGGAAATTGCACAACGACGTGCTGGGAACGAGGCAAAAGAAAACATCCTCATCAACCGCGAAAAACAGGAAAACCGCTAAACCGGAACTCTCCTATCTCCTATCTCCCATCCACAAAAAAACCCGCGCACGGATCCAACCATGAGCGGGGTGTTATGGACTAACAAACCATCACTCAGGGCTTCGGTGGTTCCGGCTTTTTCGCCCAGACCGAGCACCAGCCCGGTCCAGCCACCAGCTTGCCACCCACTGCGGCACAGGGGCCGGATGCCTCGCCGGTCTTGCCCTGATAGAGTGCGCAGTTGGTGCAGACCTGTTCCGCCTTGTGCAGCGGATATTTGGCCGCATCCACCTTGGTGGAATCTTCCTTGTATCCCAAGGCGATTGCCATGGGATCGGTTTCCTCCAACTTCGCCGGTGGTGGCGGGGCTTGACCGAATAGCTGGGTGCCGATGGCGAGCGGGGTGCCTGCGGTGACGGCAAGTTTCATTAAAAAGTTACGACGTGAGTTCATAGGTGTTTCAATTTTTGTTTCTAACGATATAGCAGAGATCACTTCGATCTATCAGAAGTTTGACTTTCATGTTTTCCTCCGCTGAAGACCAGATAAACGGTGTTTCGTAATTTTTCATCTATATTTTTTCGAAATCATTTCTCTTGAATGAGAATCATTTTCATTAGGCTTGAGAGGCTTCAAAACTGAACCCACCGCTCACCCGGGATCGTGAAATTCCGGCGCTTTGCTGGAACCGTTTTCCTGATTGATTCTGGAGATCGACAGCAGAGCCAAGTGATGTTTTGCTCCTGCGGATGACGGATGGCTCACTACTGGTGCTTGGTCTTGCGGGGCCGCAGCTCACTCCTGCCGAGGCGGCGCTTTTTCGCAAGCTGCAGCCGGCGGGGTATATTCTTTTCACCCGCAATATCGCCACCCCGGAGCAAACGCGGCGGCTCACCGATGATCTCCGCGATCTTTCGTTAGATACCCCGATCATTGCCATCGATCAAGAAGGCGGCAGGGTCACCCGCACCAAGGAAATCGCGCCCGCCGCGCCTTCTGCTCCGGCCCTTGCGGCGTTTGGAAATCCGGGGAAAATTGCCGATGCCGGAGCCTTCACGGGAGATCTTTTGCGGCTGTTAGGCTTTAATCTCAATTTCGCGCCGGTGCTGGATCTGGACCATTTTCCGAGCACCCAGAATGCCTTGCGTGGGCGCTGTTGGGGGCGCGATCCGCAACGGGTGATCGATCACGCAGGCCAATGGAATCGATGGATGAGGAAACATTCCATCGCCAGTTGTGCCAAGCATTTCCCAGCCGGCGGACGGGCGCAATCAGACCCTCACCACGATCTTCCCTCCTCGCCTGCCACCCTGGAGGAACTGCTGCGGGAAGATGTGATTCCCTACACCGCACTGATGCCCGAGCTGGATGCCGTCATGCTCGCGCATGTGGAATTTCCTAACATTGATGCGGATTTCCCCGCCTCTTTATCGCCACGCATCATCCGGCGGTTTCTGCGGGATCAGCTCGGTTTTGATAACCACCTCGTTCTCACCGATGATCTCGATATGGGGGCCATCACTTCCCGTTACGGGCGTGGGCCGGATGTGAAACTGGCCATCGAGGCTGGCAACGACCTTGCCCTGATTTGCCATCGCACGGATTCTGCGGAAATCGCCGCCCAAGCCATCGCCGAGCTGCCCCTCTGGATGAGGGAGGAAGCACACGAGCGTTTGAATAAATTTCGCCGGAAACTGCATTCGCCGCCCTCATGGTCGGAAAAAGCCTGGCAGAAAGTTTGTGATCCATTGTCCCGCCTGGCTGCCGAAGTGCCTGAGATTGAGATGCTTCAAGCAAGCAGCCCGGTGGTGGATTACTGAATAACTCAGGCCGCCCGCACATCGGGCTTTGCGGGTGCCGGGTAAACTGTTACGTCCCTTGCCGATGAACCAAGTGCACTTAATTGGCGGGGAAAAAGGCGGCGTGGGGAAATCCGTGATGTCGCGGGTGATTGCGCAGTATTGTATTGATCAGAACATTCCGTTCCGGGGATTTGATTCCGATCGCTCGCACGGATCGTTCATGCGGTTTTATCAGGGCTTTACCGAGCATGTTGGCCTGGAAAATTTCCAGAGCCTGGACCGCCTGGCAGAAGCGGCCCTGCGCGAAGATGGCGTGCAAGTGGTGGTGGATCTTGCGGCCCAGAGCAGTGCTTCGCTGCGGGGTTGGCTCGATGATACCGGCGTCCTCGAACTTTTCCGTGAGGCGGGAGTAAGGGTGAACTGCTGGCACATTCTCGACGATGGCAAAGATTCGCTGGAAATGCTCTCACGGCTTTTAGAGGAATTTAAAAACGAGGCCCGCTACATCGTCGTGCTCAATCATGGCCGCGGCGCAAGATTCGATGCCTTTCACGCCTCGCCCCAGAAAATCCGCACACTCGAATTGGGCGGGAAAATCATCGAGCTGCCAAAACTCCACGAAGGCTCGATGCGCCAGGTGGATCACTCGAACTCCAGCTTCTGGGCCGCCATC
>JBBRIB010000359.1:0-3746 GCA_038221745.1 Verrucomicrobiales bacterium | reverse complement strand
GGCGGGCTTCGTTTTCATCGCCATAGGTGGAGTAGAAATACGGCGTGTAAGCTTCAAATTCAGCGGCGCAGGTATCGACGAGGCGATAGGTGGGGATGATGCCAGCGGCTTTTCGCTCGGCGCGGATCGCGTCCTCGGTGGTGCCACGGAACTTCGCGATCTGGCGATCAGAGAAACCGAGTTTTTTCAAGCGGCGGAGCTGGAGGACAGCCGTCTCGGCTGTCTCGGAAAACGGGCTTCCAGCCTGTTGCGATAGAGAAGCACAGTCGAGACGACCGTCCTCCACCACGGCCGGGACGGCTGTGCTCCATTCTGGTTTCACCAATGATTTTGCCATTTCCAAATCAAAGATTCCTGGAGGAAGGTGCGATGGATTCACCTGAATGTATTCCCTGAAATCCACTAGATTTTCCCAGTCACGGGTGATCCTATCATAGCTCTCTTCCATCCAGATATGGCCTTTGCGATTGGTGGATTTATTGATTTCGTGCGCGGCAAACGATTTCCACGAATGCAGAATCTCACTCAAGCGGTGGCCAGGTAGAGGTTTCACGAGAACGTGGACGTGATTGGGCATCACCACGAATGAGTCCAGTATGTATCGTTCCCCGGCAAAAAAGCGGAGCGCGGTCGTGACGATTTTGCGAAGCTCAGGACGCGCTAACAGACATTCGCCATGGCCGGCATCCATCCACTTTTCCGGGCCATCCCGAAAACGGAGTTCGTATTCCATGACAACCTGATGGTCCCACGGCTGTGGATGGTGCTGGTGCCAAATTTCGAGTTCTTCGCGCCATTGTCCAAGCTGCACTTCAGGGATGGAATCGGCGAGGCGGAAGGTGACAAAATAGGTGCAGCCTTCCTGCTCCCAATGCGGCAGGTGGCGGCGGGATTTATCGATGGGCGTTTCCGGGGAAAAGGGAAGGAAGGTGGTGGGGGTTAGGTTTGTGGGGTGCCTGGATGAAGAGGGACAGCCGGGACGGCTGTTTTCCACCACAGCCGGGACGGATGCGCTACCTGCGGCCACACCCTCATCGGCGATTTGTTTGAGGTGGCCGAGAAACCAGGGATCGATGGCGGTGGCCTCGTTGACTTCCTCCAACGACCAGCCGTTCACGAAAGCGGTTTGCAGCCAGAAAATACGCTCGGCGTTGGGGATTTGCAGCTTGCGGGTGATTTCGTCACGGGTGGGGTTTTGCGGGTCTTTCGAATCGAAGCCGAAGCCCCAGCGGCCGGTTTCGAGCGAGCGCAGGCATTTCTGCATGCTTTCCTTGAAGGTGCGGCCGATGGACATGGCTTCACCCACCGATTTCATCGAGGTGGTGAGTACGGGATTTGCCGTAGGAAATTTCTCGAAGGTGAAGCGCGGGATTTTGGTGACCACGTAATCGATGGTCGGCTCGAAGGAAGCGGGGGTGACGCGGGTGATGTCGTTGGGCAGCTCATCAAGCGTGTAGCCGACGGCGAGCTTGGCCGCGATTTTCGCGATGGGGAAACCGGTGGCTTTCGAAGCGAGCGCGGAACTGCGGGAGACGCGGGGGTTCATCTCGATGACGATCATGCGGCCGGTCTTCGGATCGGTGGCGAACTGGATGTTGGAGCCACCGGTTTCCACGCCGATTTCACGAATGACAGCGAAAGAGGCATCCCGCATGATTTGGTATTCGCGGTCGGTTAGGGTCTGGATCGGCGCGACGGTGATGGAGTCTCCGGTGTGTACGCCCATGGGATCGAGGTTTTCGATGGAGCAGATGACCACGCAGTTGTCGGCGCAATCCCGCATGACTTCCATTTCGAATTCTTTCCAGCCGAGCAGGGATTCATCGATGAGGACTTCAGAAACGGGTGAGAGATCCAGGCCGCGGGTGATGATTTCCTCGAATTCCTCGCGGTTGTAGGCGATGCCGCCGCCTTGGCCGCCGAGGGTGAAGGCGGGACGGATGATGAGTGGGAGGGTGCCGATTTCCTCCGCGACTTTTTTCGCCTCCTCCATGGTGTGGGCGATGCCGGAGCGCGGCATGTCGAGGCCGATGCGGATCATCGCCTCTTTGAAAAGCTGCCGATCCTCGCCCATATCGATGGCGGCGGCTTTGGCACCGATCATTTTCACGCCGTGCTTATCGAGCGTGCCGGACTTGAAGAGCGACATGGAAGTATTGAGAGCCGTCTGCCCGCCGAGGGTGGGAAGCAGGGCGTCCGGCTTTTCACGGATGATGATTTTCTCCACCACCTCCGGGGTGATCGGCTCGATGTAAGTGCGGTGGGCGAACTCGGGATCGGTCATGATGGTGGCCGGGTTCGAGTTGACGAGGATGACCTCGTAGCCTTCTTCCTTCAGCGCCTTGCACGCTTGGACACCGGAGTAGTCGAATTCGCAGCCTTGGCCGATGACGATGGGGCCGGAGCCGATGACGAGGATTTTACGGATCGAGGTGTCTTTGGGCATGGGAATGGGACGTTGTGGGAAAAGATTCGCCGGGCGGCTAAATTTCGAGGTGTGTGGCAGGGATCACCGGGCTTGTAAAGCGGCATGCTTGGGAAACTCATCCATTGCCCGGATTGCTTGGTTTCAGGCGGCCCACACCCCAGCTACTCGGTAGGTGCATGGGCAAGAAATTCCTCAAAAACCGGTGGTAAGGGAGCATTTCCGCCCAAGGAAAGGAGGAAAAGCCTGGCCAAAGCGCCGGCCTCCCTCAAATCGCGCGTGCCTTGGGACGATTCATCCTGAAAGGGCGTGCCGAAGTTTTTCAACGCCTCTTGGACCTCGGGATCTGCGTGATAGATGGCGAGCAGTCGAAGGGTCGCCAGCCGTGCAATATCATCGGAAGCCGCCGCATCCGCCGTGAGAGCCGTCTGGTAGGCCATGATGGCTGCCGGGATGCGGGCCAGGCCTTCGAGTGCGAGACCGTGGTAATAGGCGATTTGTGCCTGCAAGGATGCCGGGGGATTCTTATCTGAAAACGAAGGGATTTTCCCATCAAGTGCCTGCCAATCTTCCAGCCGCACCAGTTCGCAAAGCTGATGGATCTCGATTTGAAGGAGTTGGGAATTACGCGTAAGTCTGGACTTATCGAAATTGCGGGAAGCGGCCGCGAGGCCATCGAAATCGCCCAACTTGCGAAGGCATTCCATCTCGTAGAATCCGCAGAGTGACGAGAGATGATCCGTGGGGGATTTCGAGGGCTGGATTTTTTCTTTCAGAGTTACGAAATTCGCCTTCGCCTCTTGATAGCTGCGTGCTTCGAACAAATCCAAGGCAGATTGGAAATCGATCTGATCCTGTGTGATCTGCAAAGTTGAAGGTTCTGCTAGAGACAGGTTCGCTTGTTCGCCAAGGAGTAATCCATGCATGAAAAAACCTAGAAGAGTATAGAAACAGAAGCCACGCATGGTTGAGCTATTTTTGAGTGGCTTGCTGAAGTTCCTGAACATGGGATGATTGAGGGAAATCTTTCATGAATCGCTCCTTTAGTGATTGAATTTCTCCATCCTCCGCCACGAGTGAGAGAGTGCGGATCAAGTTGTAGAGATTGGTCTCACGGTTACGCGCATGGGGATGGTATTTCTCGAGTTGCTGATAAGCGGCAACGGCTCCACCGAGGTTGCCCAGTTTTTCGTGGAGAAAGGCGGTGGCGGTGAGCTTGATGATTTCAGGGGAATTCGTGCTGGTGAGATCCGCCTTCAAATCACGCATTTCCTGCTCGCTGAGTGCGCCGGGCCGGGCGATGGCATCTTCAAGCGCGATG
>JBBRIB010000358.1:0-3750 GCA_038221745.1 Verrucomicrobiales bacterium | reverse complement strand
GCCACGGCGAGACCGTTTCCTTCCGCAACATCCAAATCACCGAGACCGCTCCCGCTGCCAATGTGGATGGGGTAAGAGCCGCCGGGTTTGCTCAAATTTTCGATGGTAAATCCCTCGCCGGCTGGAAGCATGGTCCAGGCAGAACCACCGAGTGGCTCGCCGTCAATGGCATCATCAAACACACCGGTAAAGTCGGCGAACCCCAGGATCTTTGGACTGTCAAAGATTACGGAAACTTCACATTGGTATTCGATTGGCGCTGGGCTGGCCGTGGCCCCCAGAAATTCCAGCCCGTGGTGCAAGCAGATGGAAACAACCAAATCGGCGCGGATGGTGAGCCATTGAAGGTGGAGATCGAGGAACTGGACAGCGGCGTCTATCTTCGCGGCAATCAAGCCTCCCAAGTGAATCTATGGAACTGGCCGATCGGCTCGGGGGAAGTCTATGGCTACCGCACCAATCCTGCGATGTCCCCGGAAATACGGGCGCAGGTCACTCCCAAAGTGAGAGCGGATTATCCCACCGGCGAGTGGAACCGCACCATGATCACCCTCATCGGCGACCGCCTCTCGGTTTCCATCAACGGGCGCGTGGCCATCAAAGATGCACAGCTTCCAGAGATCCCCGCCCGTGGGCCGATCGGCCTTCAGCATCATGGTGCCGCCATCGATTTTGCAAATCTCTGGATCAAGGAGTTCTAGCATTCAGCGACCTCCTTTTCTAACAACCCTCCTGCGTGAACACGTAATTTAAAGTCTTCCGAATCCGGGTAAGGTAACTGCATCCCCCCCGGATATGAAAGTAACTACCCCCCCACTACATCGTGGGCGCGGCATGACACTGTTAGAAATGACTGTCGTGATCCTCGTCCTTCTTGGCCTGATCTCCGTCGTCTTCATTGGTGCACGTGCATGGAAGCGCGGCAGTGATCGCGCCAGCTGCATCATCACACAGCGCAATGTGCAGATGGCCACCCGTTCCTATCAGAATCTTTACGAATACAACTACGGTGGCCGCCCCTACGCGCAAAACGGCACCCAAGACATCATCGAGCATCTTTATGCCAAAGGCTACATCGAGGCCAATCTCTACAACCAGATCCGCTTGAGTAAAACCTGCGCGGGCGGCGGTCATTACAAGTGCCCTGTTCCCGATGTTTTCCCGGAAATGGGCCAGCTATTCATCACTTGTTCGCTCTCCGCGAGCGACGAGCACGTGCCGAATACAAACGCGGGTTGGTAATTGTCTGCTTGGCAGATCCCGAAATCCAAGCGATGGATGGGGGATCACCATGCACTACCGCGAGTCGCTCGATTGGCTGTTTTCCACCCAGATGTTTGGTATCAAGCTGGGCTTGGAAGGTCCCCGCCATTTGCTGAAGGAATCCCTGGCCTATCCCGCCAGCGGGGTGATGGTCATCCACGTCGCCGGGACCAATGGCAAAGGCAGCACCTGCGCGATGATCGATAGCATCGCCCGCGCCTGCGGCAAACGCTGCGGGCTTTTCACTTCACCGCATTTGATCGATTACCGGGAGCGCATCAAAGTCTCCGGCCAGGAAATGCCTGAGGAGGCCTGCGCGGCCATGCTCACCGAGCTCAGACAAATCTGCGGGAAAATGGAATTCCACCCCACGTTTTTTGAAATCACGTTGGCACTTGCCATGAAGTGGTTTCGCAAAAACGAGTGTGAAATCATTGTGTTGGAAACCGGAATGGGTGGCCGCTTGGATGCCACCACCGCAGTCCCGGCGGACATCTGCGTGATCACCCCCATCGGCCTCGATCACATGCAGTGGCTGGGCGATACACTTGAGGAAATCGCAATGGAAAAGGCTGGCATCATCGCAGCTGGAAAACCGATCATCTCCGCAGCCCAAACCCCGGGCGTGGAATTTTTGTTGGAAAAAGAGGCGAATGAAGCGAGAGCACCCATCGAGTTTGTGCGCGAACCCCTGCTGGGCTATTCGATGGCGCTCGCGGGAGAGCACCAGAAATGGAATGCCGCCCTCGCCGTAGCCGCCCTCTACCGCGCCGGCCTTCATCTGGACTCAGACAGCGTGCGCTACGGGCTCTCCAAAGTCGCTTGGCCGGGCCGTTTTGAAGTGATCGGCACGAACATCGTCCTTGATGGTGCCCACAACCCTCATTCCGCTACCGCCCTTGCACAAACATGGCGAAGCACCTATCCCGGCAAGAAAGCCGCATTGGTATTCAGCGCCGTAAGCGGCAAGGACATCCACGGAGTCCTGGCCGTCCTCGCTCCTCTCGCCTCGCGAATTTTCCTCTGCCCGGTGAATACCCCGCGCGCGGTCTCCGCCGGGGAACTGGCCACCCACTTGCCGGAACATTCTCCCCCACACGATGTTTTTCCTTCCTTCAATGCCGCCTTCGCCGCCGCTATTTCCCATGAAGATTGCGTTCTCGTCGCAGGTTCCCTCTTTCTCGTGGGCGAAGCAAGAGCCTTTCTAACAGACACCAGCTTCCAATCCAGCGCGCAGTAGAAACTGTAAAAATAAGGGGCTCGGATGTCTCGTGCAATACTGTCAGATTGAGATTTTTTGACCGTGGATGAAAATCCAGAATTATCCTTCTTTATCTGTGTTCATCCCCGTCCATCAGCGGTTTGGTTTCTCCAAATTCTTTGGTTTTCATGCTTAAACTATCTATATCGGACGAGACATCCGTGCCCCTTATTTCCTATTCGATTCAAGGTCGTAGCGCCCCAGCCAAAGGCGAGGGTGTCAGGTCATCTTTCGCCGCGTTTCTCAGCGAATCAATAATCGCCGTGGGATCTAACCGGTTCAAGGGAAACATCGCGTAGCCCGCACCGATGTCCACCCCATCACTCGTCCGCATTTCGAAATGAAGATGCGCTGGGTAGTAGCCATTCGCCGTGCCGACAGTCCCAATTTTGCCCCCCCGCTCTAACAACTGACCGATTTTCACATCGATGCGATTCAAATGCGCGTACATAGAGTGAAGCGGCCGCCCATCTGCTGTCTTGTGCGCCACGACCACGATTTTTCCCCAGCCCGGTGACGGCTCGCCCGCGTAGAGCACTAGGCCATCCGCCGTGCAGAAAACGGGATCGCCCAGATCCGTATTCATTCCGCCGATGCCATTGAGGTCGTCGCCCGTGTGGTGGCCACCCCGCTTCTCATTCATTTCCCAGAATTTCTGAGCATTGTAAATCAGGCCCGCATGCTCGGTGCCAAGCGGCGGATCAAAGCGCACCGCCGTGGGAATCCGCACACTTTGCCACGCGGAAAGGAAATGAAACCGAGGGTCCCACTCGCCCTGCTCCGGCATCGCGAGCGGCGAGTCCGCGTCTTGCAGCGATGGCGGCTTGGATTCTTGAGAAATCACAAAGCCCCCGATGCCCACTGCGGTGAGCACCAGAAGAAGCAAGACCTTGGGCGGAAGTTGGCGCACGCTCAGCAACATGGGAAACCGCTCGGAAACAAGCAAGGCTTCAAAAGGCGTACCACTTGCTTTTAACAAGGTTCAGAACAATCAGCGACTTGCGAATAATGGTGTTAAATACGGGTTATGCTTGCGCTGCTGACAAACGAAGGGCATCTCGGAGCGTATGGAATTTTCCGCAGTCTTGTTCGATTTCGATGGGGTATTGGTGGATACCGAGTGGGCGATCTATCAAGCGTGGCTGCAAACGTTTGAAGCGCATGGGCATGACCTGCCCTTGGATGTTTACACTCGCTGCATCGGCTCAGACTTCGCAACCTGGTCG
>JBBRIB010000357.1:0-3759 GCA_038221745.1 Verrucomicrobiales bacterium | reverse complement strand
GTGCGGCCTCCAACCTCGTGGAACTCAGTGAAGGCGAGCGCTCACCCGTGCCGCCAAAACCGTCGCGCAGATTGCATGCGGTGATTGCGGTTTTCGCCACTCATTTCCTGCGATCCTTCCTCTCGAAAGTGCGCAATCGCGGGACGATTTACAGCACCTGCCTCGAAGCACCGTTGCTCGCTGGGTTGATAGCCATCACCCTGCGTTCATCGCCGGAAGGTTCCTATCAGTTTTCCACCGCTCTCCATATTCCCGCTTACTTATTCCTGAGCGCAACGGTGGCGATGTTCCTAGGGCTGACGAACTCGGCGACGGAAGTCCTGCGCGACCGTCCGATTCTCAGGCGCGAGCGCAACTGCCAACCCGGTGCCGGTTCCTATGTGGCGGCGAAGTTTGTGGCCTTGGGAATGGTGGCTGCGGTCCAGTGTCTCGTCTATCTGGTAGTCGGAAACTACTTTTTGGAAATTAAAGGAATGCTGCCGTATCTGTGGATGTGGATGACACTCACCGCCTGGACAGGCACCGCGATGGCGCTGGTGGTCTCCTCGGTGGTGCAGACCGAGCGTGCGGCGCTTACCGCAGTGCCGCTTTTGTTAGTTCCGCAGATGCTTCTGGCTGGTGCGCTGGTGCCTTACAAGGAGATGAACCGAGGTCTCTTTATCAATGCTGCGGAGTTACGGGAAAAGGGCGGTGCTCCGGTGCCCGCTCTGGTCATGCCTCTGCGTTATGCTTATGAGGCGATGATCGTTTCACAGGCCATCCAAAATCCCTTCGAGGCTGAGCGCCTCCGTCTCCAGCGGAGAATCGACAGGATAAGAACCCTGAAAGTGCCGATGAATGCGGAGCAGGCGGAGCGTTTTGATCTGGTGAAAGAAGGTTTGCGGCGATTGTTAGCCTCCGGCGCGACGAACCCCGATGAGGCATTGGGTCTGATCGACCGCATCCGCAGGATCTCCACATCGGGCACGAGGATCGAAGTGGAGACGTTGAAAGTTTGGCCGGAAAGCGACAAAAAAGCGCGTCCGGCATCGGAGTTTTTTGTGAATGAACGGATTGATTTGTTAGTGCGCGAGGCGGAAACTTTTCGCAATGATTATAGGAACAAGGAGCCGCGAAATGTGTTTTACGCGCTCAGGAAACCCTTGCCATTCCCTTCGTCCAAGCCACGTGAGCCGGCTGGGAAATATGAAGAGCGTGCGGATGACGTTGAAACCCACCGCTACTGCGGTTTCATCCTCGGGGCAATCGTCCTCGCATGCGGACTGATTTCCACCATCATCATCTCGCGGCAGAACCGCCGGACTCATTAGGTTTTCAGTTAGGTGGCGCCGCGACTTGCGCGAGTGCGTCCATCACTGCCGCTACAAAGGAGGGTGATAGTGGGGCCGACACCACCGCGCCGAGCACGAGGCAGCCGTATGCAGTATCTACCGGAATCACCTCCAATGTCGCCCCCGCACCGATTTTTACATGCACATTCCCGCCGGATGCGCCTTGCCGGCGGGAAGCCAGCGCCAGACTGCGGGCGAGAAAATGCAAACGCCCGTGGCCGCTTTCGTCAAAGATAACAGCACCTTCGCGGTCAAGGATGAAAATGCCCGTCGCGGAGAATTGTTGGCGCATCCAGTCGCAGAAACGGGTGATCCTGTCGAGAAACGGGCCTCGTGCGATGGACGGGCTGGCCACCGCCACCGGGGTAGGGATCACGGGTGCAGGAGGAGGCGTGGCCATCACCTGTTCCGCTGGTGGAAAAGAGGGAGGTGCGATCGGCAGCGTTGGACGATCAGTCGCGTAACCCACAAATGTCTGGTCGAATCCGGCATCCTCGACCGCCACTGCCGGTTCGGGATGCGGCTTCATCAGCCCTTCGGCTAGACGCCGGACTTCAATCGGATCGAGCCATGGATAAATCGGGTCCATCATCCGCGCGCTGCAGTGGGTTCAAGTTTCGCTTCAATTTCCGAGCGCAGGGAATCGAACACCGCTTGTGCACCGGCACCATCTTCTAGCACACCGATAGGGAGGCCGCGGGCGCTTGCCCTCACAAACAAGCCATCGCGGGGGATCTGCGTTTGGAAAACCATTTCCGGCGGCAGCAACTGGCGAAGCGCGGCGGCGGCCTCGGTGCTTTCCGCTAAATCGTTCTGCACCATGGTCAGGCAAACGCCGAGCACGCTGAGACGGGGATTCATCACTCGCAGGCGGTTGAGGCCTTCTAGCAGTTTTGGCACGGAGCGGATGCCCAGTGGCTCGGCCTGTTGGGGAATCATGATGGCGTCGCTGGAGGCGATCACATCACCGGTCACCCCGAATAGTCCGGCGGCCGTATCGATCAGGCAAAGGTCAAAGCCGCGCGCCGCGACGCTGCGCAGGAATGCCCGAACCCGCGCGAGATGGGCACCCATGCCGCCGCCACCGGCTTCGTAATCGCTTGCCTGGCCGCTCGCAACGAGGGAAAATGTCTCCAGCCGCGTCGGCACGATCAGGCGCTCAAGCGGGATACCGGGGTCCGCCAGGTAATCGTAAAAACCCGCCAATAAGCGGGATTGGCGGGTTAGGGATAGTCCGACCGAGCCTTGGGGATCGGCATCGACGAGAAGGGTTTTCACTCCCGCGCGGGCGAATGCGTGGGCGAGATTGATGGAAAGAGTGGTTTTACCCACCCCTCCTTTTTGGCTGGAAACGGCGATACTGATCACAATGCGTAGGGAATTGTGACGTGAGGTTAGCTTCGGCTTGCCACATCGGAAGTCTTTTCTTCAAGATGCACTCAACAAGCGGAAGATGATGTTTGTTTTTTTCTCCAGGCACTTATTATGAAAACTCAATTTTCTTTCGGTTCGTCCCTTGCAGTTGTGACCTTTTGCAGCGCTTTGCTTGGGACTAGCGCCTGCCAGAAGCGGGCTGGGAACAAGCCTGACATTCCCAAACCGGCGGTGCTCGTCGCCCCCGAACTGAATTCCAATGGCTTGGCATCGTTGCCGGGCGCGGTTTATCGGAGTCAGGCGACGTCGCCGATCCATTGGCAGCCGTGGACCAAGGAATCTCTCGCGCATGCCAAAGCTGCAAACCGACTGGTGTTCGGAGTCATCGCCGTTCCCGAGCAGCCCGGCTTTCAAAGTGTGTTGGCATCGCTCGCCGCCGCGCCGGATGCAGTGGCGGCAATCAATCAAAACTACGTGCCCGTGATGATCGATGGCGATGCTTCGCGCGAGATGGGTCTGCTGACTGCGGACCTTTGCGCGGAAATCAAGCGCAGCCTGCAATTGCCGCTTTTCATCTGGATGACCGCGGATGCAAATCCAGTCGCATGGATTCCAGTGACAAACACCCAGCCCGGAAAGGTCGTGGAGGTGTTTCAACAATCGCACTCGATGGTGACGGGCACCTGGACGGATGACTCTCAATACATGCTGAAAAACAGTGCATTGGATAATTCGCTCCGCCGCACCCGGATCGGCCAGCGCAAGAATACGAAAGTCATGAGCGAGCAGCCGGGTGAAGACACCATCCGGGCGATCCGGCAGTTGGCCTCACTTTACGATCCATTTACCCGCAGCTTTGACGAGGCGGGCGGGCTCTTTCCCTCGGGTGCGATTGATTTGCTATCCACCGCAGCGGTTCACCCCGGCTTGCCGCCCGAGTTGCGGACCCGCTGCATGGATACGACGCGCGATTTGCTTTTGGACCTGCTGCCGAGCGCGATGTTTGATCCTCTCGAGGGCGGGGTTTTCAGCGCAAGAAGGGGCCGCTCGGGGG
>JBBRIB010000356.1:0-3772 GCA_038221745.1 Verrucomicrobiales bacterium | reverse complement strand
TGTTTCGCTTCTGATCGCTTCCAGCAACGTCTTACGGTCAAAAGGCTTTGCGAGAGTCCGGCAGGCGGCGATTTTACCTGCCACCCGCAGATAGGATTGGGAGCCGTTTCTACCTCCGGACATGGCAATGAGACTGATTTCAGGATTGTTCTCCATGAGCGATTGAATCGTTTGGAAGCCATCTTTCTGAGGCATGATGAGATCGATCAGAATCAGGTTGAAATGTTCCTGTAGCACCAGTTCCAAGGCTTCCTCGCCATTCGCGGCGGTTTTCACTTCATACCCCTCAGCGGAGAGGGTGATCTCAAGAATCGCCCGGAACGGGGCATCGTCGTCCACGATCAGGATTTTTGCTTTGGAAGTCATTGGATTGGAATCAAGTGGGTTGGAGCTGGAGATTACCGGACTCTTGGGCGAGTATTTCCCGGATACCCCTGAGCAAGGTGGTTGCGGTGTAGGGTTTGGGAAGGAAGTGATTCACGCCCGCGTCCACCGCCTTCGCCACCTTGCCGTGGGAGTTGATGCCACTGGCTCCGATGATCCGCAAGCGGGGGCAGAGTTTCAGCAAAGCCTGGATGGTGTCCGGACCATCCATGACGGGCATCATCATGTCGGTGAGGACCACGGCGATTTCACTCCCGTGCTCTACGTAAATCTTGATCGCCTCCGAGCCGTCGGACGCGAGCAGCACCTTGTAACCGAAGGCCTCCAGCGTTTGCCGCGTGATCTGGCGAATGGATGCCTCGTCGTCCACCACCAGAACGGTCTCGCCGTTGCCACGGGGAAGACTTGCCGCAGGCTGTTCAAGCGCCGCAAGGCAAACATCAGGATCGGCCGGCAGATAGATCTGGAAACACGCACCCATTCCCGGATCACTGTGGACTTTGATAAAACCGCGGTGACCCTTGATGATCGCCAGCGAGGTGGAAAGGCCAAGGCCGGTCCCTTTACCCACTTCCTTGGTGGTGAAAAATGGATCGAACAGCTTGCCGACGAGTTCCTTGGGAATGCCCTCTCCGGTATCCTGCACCTCGATTTTCAAATAGGGACCCGGCTTGTCCCCGATGTTCGTTCCGGGGTAATGGGCGTTGAGGAAGATGTTTTCCACCTTCAAGGAAATGCACCCACCGTGCGGCATGGCATCCCTGGCATTCACGCAGAGGTTGAGCAGCACTTGATGGATCTGGGTGGTATCCCCTTTGACCAGCCAGAGATTTTCATCGATCGCGGCATCGATATGAATGCTTTTCGGGAAAGTATCCTCAACGATGCGCACCAGTTCACCTGCCACGAGGGAAACGTCCACGTCCTCGGTCCTGCCCTCGATGCCACGGGCGAAGGTGAGAACCTGGCCGACCATATCCGCGCCCCGCTGTGCGCTTTTTTCCACGATATCCAGGATTTCCAAGCCATTTGGATCGCTGACATAGGTGCGGAGGAGTTCGATGGACATCATGATAGGGGCCAGGACGTTGTTCAGGTCATGGGCGATGCCGCCGGCCAGGGTGCCGATGCTCTCCATGCGCTGTGCCCGGAGAAACTGCTGTTCGAGTTTCCTGCGTTCCGTGATGTTGTTATTGATCGAGAGGATTGATTTGGGATGCCCGTCCGCGTCACGCAGCAGATTACAATGACACTCGACGATGATGAGAACTCCGTCCTTGGTGGTGTGGTTCAACTCGCCGTTCCAGCCGCCCTTTTCCAGAACCGCGAGACGGGCGGCGATGTCTTCCGGGCTGGGAACACCGCCATAGAGCAAATCCACTTTATTGCGGCCAACCGCTTCAACGGCGGTCCAGCCGTAGCAATCCGTGGCCCCTTGGTTCCAGTAGAGAATCGTATCATCGAGATCCCTGACAACGATGGCATCCCGGGCATTTTCCAAGAGCATGGCTTGCTCACGGACCTGCTCCGCCGAGATCTTGTGGCGGGCGGTTTCCTGTTCCAAACGCACGTTGGTGGCCACCAATTCGCGGGTGCGCTCGCTGACAGTGCATTCCAGATCCTGCATATTGCGGCGGGATGCCTGCAAGAGGGACCATTTCTCCGTAAGGGCGTGGGAAAGCTGCAGAACCTCGACGGACTCGAACGGCTTTTTGAGAATGAGGAGTCTCTCGGGGTGTTTAAGTCCCCCGATCATTTCCTCCCATGACTTGTCGGAATAGGCGGTGCAGATGACGATTTGCAAATCGGGATCCACTTCCCAAAGCCGGGCGGCGGTTTCCAGTCCATCGAAGCCGGGAGGCATGCGCACATCGATGAATGCCACGGAAAAATGCCGCCCATCCCGCTTGAAGGCCACCACCAGTTCCAACGCCTGCGATCCTTGTGTGGCGAAAGTCAGTTCGAACTCCGGGAGCGGGCAAGCGATGACGGCTTGGCTGAAAATCTCCGCTTCCTCCGCATCGAACTCCGCATTCCCGGTAGCATCGCCACCGAGGATTTTAAGAAAATCGCTATGGATGGCTTCGTTGTCATCGACGATGAGGATCCGATGGTTTTTCTCGAAATCACCCGGTTCTCGAATCGGTAAGGAGGACGATGCTGTCATTAACATGATTTCAAAGGGGCATGGCTGGTGGCGATCGGTAATTCGAGAATGAACATAGCACCTTTGCCGGCACCTTGGCTATAAACCTTGAGATTTCCTCTTGCTTCTTGTGCGGCCAGCACCGAGCCATGCAAACCGAAGCCGTGGCCGTTCTTTCTAGTGGTAAATCCATGGGCAAAAATGCGGGTGAAATTTTCCGTAGGAATTCCCTCGCCGTTGTCGATCACGGAAATTCGTATGAACCCGTCCGCCTCCGTCACGCGAACGGTGATCTGCTTTTCCGCAGGATTGAATGCCTCGCAGGAGGATTTGGCATTGCTGATCAAATTCACCAGGATTTGGAGGATTTTGTGCCTTTCCACGAAGATGGCCGACACCTCACCGTACTCTCGAACGACACGGATCCCATGCCGGGTCAACACCGAGGCTTTGATCCGCAGGCTTTCCTCGACAACGTCGGTGACAATAACAACCTCGCCCGCTCCAAAGGCACCCGCGTGGTTCTGCTGCATGGACACAATCTGCTTGATGTGGTCGATATTCCCGCTCAGGGACTCAAGCTCGATGGAAATGGCCGTTTGCTCCTCCGCGAGCCGTGCGGCGAGCTTGCCGAGAAACTCCGGAAGCTTCAGGCCGGCCGGATTGGTGGTGAAAAACTGCGCCAGATCGGCAGCGTGTTCCTTCAATAAATCAGCCGTTTTCATCACGGTGGGAATCCGCGATTTACGCAACTTGTCGGAAATGACGTAGCATGAGATATTGACGCTGTTGAGAACATTGCCGACATTATGCAACACGTTCGTGGCGACCTCCGCCATACCTGCCTGACGCGAGGCATCGACGAGCCGTCTGTTCAGCTCGGCCCGCTCGGCCTCGGCAGCCTTGCGCGTGGTGATGTCGCGCTGGATCGCCACGTAGTGCGTGATGGTCCCGGCGGCGGTGCGGATCGGAGCGATTTGCCATTCCATTTGAAAATGCGTTCCATCCTTGCGGTAGTTGGTGGCTTCACCCTCGAACACTTCGCCGCAGGCGATGGTTTCCCGCAGGCGCCGCATCACCGAGCGATCGGTTTTCGGACCTTGCAGAATTCGCGGTGATACTCCGAGCGTTTCCGCGGCGCTGTAGCCCGTCATTTCCGTAAACGCGCGATTCACGAAAACGATGCTTGGACCCGGCAGGTCAAGCTGGGCATCGGTGATGATGATGGATTCCTCGGACTGC
>JBBRIB010000355.1:0-3779 GCA_038221745.1 Verrucomicrobiales bacterium | reverse complement strand
ACCTCATTTGGTTCGCGGCGGCAAATGCCTGGAGCGCGGAACCGTCGCGAATGAACTACCTGGCGACTCAGGCTGCTTCGGAGGATCTGGTAACCTGGACCGCGAGATTTTTAGCCTCGGATCCTGAAAAAAAAGGAGGGGGACTGGCGGAGCTTCTTGCCGCTCCCCTTGCGGCCGGGATGAAAAAACCGGTTTTGCAAGGTATTACCGAAGCATACGCCGGATTTTCCACAGCACCGAAACCCGAAGGCTGGGATGCCTTCGCCGCCTCGGTCACAGACCCCGCCTCAAAGAACCTTCTTCAAAAACTCAACATCCTTTTTGGAGAAACCTCCAACATCGACTCCCTCCGGGTCACCGTCCTTAATGAAAAGGCGGCGACGGGAGACCGCCAGAAGGCACTCGACATCCTCATCGACGCGAAAGTCCCCGGACTGCGTGAACTTTGCGAAAAAGTCATCGCCACGCCCACGCTCAATGGCAACGCCCTGCGCGGCCTGCACCTAGGCCAGGATGGCGGCAGTGCAAAGCTCATCCTTGAGAACTACCGGCATTTCCTCCCGGCCAACCGCCCCGCACTCTTCGACATCCTCGGCAGCAGGCCCGACTGGGCTTCAGATCTGCTCGATGCCATCGCCTCCGGAAAAATCCCGAAGGCCGACCTCCCCGCCTTCTCCGCCCGGCGCATCACGGAGATGAACCGGAAGGAACTGACCGCCAGGCTTACCGAACACTGGGGCAGCATCAACGGCTCGCAGGAAGGTACGAAAAAAGAGATCGCGGCACTGAAAGCGAAACTCACCGCTGCGGAACTCGCCAAGGCGGATCTCAAAAACGGTCACAAGATTTTCACGAACACCTGTGCGACGTGCCACGCCCTGAAAGGCGAAGGCGGCAATCTGGGCCCAGATCTAACAGGATCAGGGCGTTCGAATCTCGACTACCTTTTGGAAAACATCGTCTCGCCATCCTCGGTGGTCACGGCGGATCACCGCATGACCATTCTCACGATGAAGGACGGGCGCAGCCTCGCGGGAGCGATTTCCGGGAAGACCGAAAAGACCCTCACTATCCGCCTTCCCACCGGAGAGACCACCGTTCAAACCGCTGACATCAAAGACCAGAAAACCATGGAAACCTCGATGATGCCCGAGGGTCTTCTCACAACCCTTTCCCCTGAACAGGTGCGCGATCTCTTCGCGTTTCTCATGAAATGAAACCCCTACCCTTCCTGCTCTCGCCCGCACTGCTCGGAATTTGCTTTTGGCTGTAGGCTACTGAAACAGCCCTGCAGATGCCCAACTGATCGACGAAAAATTAAACAGCTCCCATACCCATGAAAAACGACATCCAAAACTCCAATGACTATCCACCCAATCCAGACTGCGGGCTACCTTCGCATCGCATGGAGACAACCCTGAAATTTCCGGATTCCGCCAGAACCCGGCATTCCGCATTATCTTTTGTGACTCTGTCGATCATGCTCATGCTCTCCCAGTTCCTTTCGGCAGAAGACATCCTCTTTCCCGATGACCCACGTGCCATCATCAATGTGAAAACCGAACTGGGTGCAGTTGGCGATGGCAAGGCTGACGACACAGCGGCATTACAGAAGGCCATTGAACTCTGTTTTGCCCCCGACCAGGTCCATTCCCGGTTTATCTATCTGCCTAAAGGCACCTATAGAATTACCAAGCAATTGATCTTTCGTCCCCTTGGCAGCGATGGCAATGAGGGCTCCATGATTGGTCCATGGCTCTTCGGTGAATCGCGAGAGCAGACCGTCATCAAGCTGAGTGACGGTGCCGATGGCTTTGCCGATAGCGGGGCGCCAAGGGCGATGATTCGCGGTGTTTCGCGCCCCGATGGCGCGCGCATGAACGCTGATTTCTTTGACCGCATGGTGGTCAATATGACTCTCGACACAGGTAATAACCCGGGGGCAATAGGGATACAGTTTTACAGTAACAATACCGGGGAAATGCGTTCCGTTAGCATTCGTGGCAATGGTACCATTGGTTTGGATCTCGGATTCAATGACCAGAACGGCCCCTTATTGATCGAGGATGTTTCCATCGATGGTTTTACCATTGGTGTGAATCTGGCTTATGGTTTGAATTCGCAGACCCTCTCGCGCATTCGTATCAGCGGTTGTGATATTGGCGTGCGCCATAGTCGGCAGATTGCGGCGATCGAGGGGTTGGAAGTCATTGGTGCGCGCGTACCAGTAGAATGCATCGAAGGTGGCATCTTGGCCTTATTGGCTCCTCGATTTAGTAAAGGGCCAGGGACGGGGCCGGCGGTGGCCATTACGGGGGATAAACTGCCCAATCTCTACATTCGCGACCTCGTAGCCCAAGGCTATGGCCAAGGCGTGGATGGCGGCAAGACTTCTGCGCCAAGCATCAAGGAAACGAGCTTCAAAGAATATGCAAGCGGGGGGATGTTGAGCCCCGGCGGTGCAGATATTGGCGGTGGTCTTTTCATCGATCCCCCAAAAATGCCAACGGTTCCCTGGCCAAAAAATGGGAATGAGTGGGTTTGCGCCAATGATTTCGGCATGACCAGCGGCAGCTCTTCGGGCACTATTGACAGCGATGACGATGGCTCGGCCATCCAACAAGCCATTGATGAGGCGGCTAAGAAGGGTGCCACCACAGTCTATATCTTAGGCGGTAAGCGTGGAGACCCGAACTGGTATCATGTTCGATCCGATGTCCGCATTCATGGCTCGGTGAATCGGGTTATTGGCTTGGGTTTTGTGCGCATTCTGTTTGGTCACGAAGATCCCCGGAAAGATCCTTCATTCCCCGAGAACATGCCAACATTCTTTATCGAAGATGAAGCCGGCGCACCTCCAGCGGTGATTATCGAGCACCTTAATGTGTTCGCTCCTCGCCCTGGTTATGCGGTGGAGAATAAGGCAAAAAAACGCGATCTGATCGTTCGTGCCGGTACTCCTGAGATCATCGCGCGTGAAAATTCCAGGGTCTTTATCGCCAATGTTGTGGGCGGCATTACCATGCACCGTGGATCACAGATTGTTGCCCGTCATCTGAATGCCGAAGGCAAAGGCATTCAAATTCACAATGACGCGGGTTTGCTCTACATCGTGGGATTCAAGACCGAGGGATCCGGCACCAAGATTCTTACCACCGATAACGGCCGATCGGAAGTTTTCGGTTCACTTATTTACAATAATACCGGCGACATGGAGAAACTACCGTGCTTGGAGGTCCGCGATGCCTACCTCTTCAGCGGTGGTCACCAGGAGGTTCATTTTGGCGGGAATTGGTATGCCACGCCAGTATCGCAAACTGTCAATGGTGTCACCACTACTATAAACAAAGCAGCATGGATGAGCTGGTCAGCCATGCGTGCAGGCAAAGCAAAATAAGGTGCGCAGTGGCCCATACGGGGGCTAGAAGATAGTGCTCCGAGATTGAAATACACCACGCCGTGATTCTCAGCTTGCTTGTGGGCAGGGCTCGCCAACAGTCCTTTTTCTCAAAACAATGATTTCAAACAGGTGAACTGCCAGGGATTTGCTTTTGGCGGGAGGCTCCGGAAACAGCCGCAGGCGGGACCGGAAGGCGGGGAAAAGGGGGTTGCTTTAAGTCCGCAACGCGGAGCCCGGGCGCCCGTCATCCGTCCTTTTCCGGCTTGTCTTCGGAATGGTCGAGTATTCCCCAGACACGGGGAATCTTGATCCCGTCCTGCGGGGTGACGAACAGGATCTGCCGTGCGTCCGGGTCGTGCTGCCAGGTCGAGCGGCTGAT
>JBBRIB010000354.1:0-3802 GCA_038221745.1 Verrucomicrobiales bacterium | reverse complement strand
CCAAGCAAACCAGTGCGCTCGACATCGGCCAGAGCGTGGTGGTGAGGCACGGCACGGTGCTCGCGGTGGAGGCATTTGAAGGCACCAACGCCTGTATCAAGCGCGGCGGCGAACTCGGCCGCGGCAAGGATGTGCTGTTGGTGAAAGTTTCCAAACCCAATCAGGATTTCCGTTTCGATGTGCCCGTCATCGGGCCACAGACCATCGAGACTTGCGCCGCTGCCGGCGTGGCAGGCATCGCCATCGAGGCCGGGCGCACCTTGTTGCTGGAAAAAGAGCGGGTGGCCGAGCTTTGCGAAAAACACGGCATCGGCATCCACGCCGTGGAATGAAGTCAGGGCAGTAAATCCGTGTAGGTCCCCGGATCGCTACCGGGAATCTCGATGGCCCCGCAGTTTTTCGCGTAAAATTCCTTCGGCCCCACGCCGCCGATGATGGCGTAGGCATGGCCGAGATCGCGGATGCCTTCGAGCGCTTTGAAAAGCAGCGCTATACCGAGGCCCAGGCCGCGGGCGTTTTCCGAGACACCCGTGGGCCCGAAGAAACCGCGCATCGTCGTATCATAGCAAGCGAAGCCGAGGATCTGCTTGTCCCGGGTGGCGATGAAGCAGGTGATGGGCTGGCGGCTGAGGGCCACTTCCACCTCGCTCACCCACTTGGGCGAGAAGTGTTCTTTGGCAAAGGCGGCCACCGTGTGCTTCTCAAAGGCTCGCGCCCGGCGCAGGGTGATACCTTTTTCCGCCACTTCCTGATAGATTCCCGCCGATTCCGGGAGATCATACAAACGCACCAACATGTCGATCATGGCGCAAGTAAAACGCGCCGAGGCAGGGCGGGGAAGTCTCATTTGCAGGCATTTCCGCCCTTCCATTTTGAAACTCCGCGCGTTTCATGATTTCCCTCATCTGTGGGTTGACCCGCCCGAGCGGACCTCTTAGCGTGCCGCCTCCATGAAAGCTCCCATCACTGTTTCCATCACCGGTGCCGCTGGCCAAATCGGCTACGCCCTCCTTTTTCGCATCGCTTCCGGTTTCGTCTTCGGCCCGGATCAGCCCGTCAACCTGCGCTTGATTGAAATCGAGCCCGGCATGGCGGCCCTCCAGGGCGTGATCATGGAATTGGACGATTGCGCCTTTCCGTTGCTCAACGAAGTGGTGGGCACCTCGGACCTGGATGTGGGATTCAAGGATGCAAACTGGTGTTTGCTCGTCGGCTCGGTCCCTCGCAAGGCCGGAATGGAACGCGCCGATCTGTTGGGCATCAACGGGAAAATTTTCACCGGCCAAGGCCAGGCCATCGCCCGCAATGCCGCCAAAGACGTGCGTGTTCTGGTGGTCGGAAACCCTTGCAACACCAACTGCCTCATCGCGATGAACAACGCGGCCGGCATTCCTGACAACCGCTTCTTCGCGATGACGCGCTTGGATGAGAATCGCGCCAAGAGCCAACTTTCCCAAAAATCCGGCATCCACCAATCCAGAGTCACCAACCTCTGCATCTGGGGCAATCATTCCGCCACCCAATACCCGGATTTCACCAACGCGAAGATCGATGGCAAGCCCGCCGGCGAAGTCATCACCGATAGCGGGTGGCTCAAGGGCGAGTTCATCGCCACGGTGCAGCAACGCGGTGCGGCCATCATCAAGGCCCGCGGCCTGTCTTCTGCCGCTTCCGCTGCCAATGCGGCGATGGATACGGTGAAAAGCCTCATCACCCCCACTCCCGCGGGAGATTGGTATTCCGTGGCAATTTGTTCGGACGGTTCCTACGGCATCGAAAAAGGCCTCATCGCCTCAATGCCCATCCGCACCCGCGAAGACGGCGAATGGGAAATCGTCCAAGGCGTGCCCGTGGATGCCTTCAGCCAAGGAAAGATCGATGCCACCATCGGCGAGCTCATCGAAGAACGCGATGCGGTGAAGGATCTGCTCCCATGATCGATGCCTTTCAGGCCCTCGGGCTGCCTCCGAAGTTGGAGCTTACAGACGAAGCTTTGCGCGAGGCATTCCGGGAGGTGGGAAAAAAATCGCACCCGGACGGCGGCGGTAGCGAAGCGGAGTTTGCAGCGCTCAATGAAGCTTTCGCGCTTCTATCGAGTCCCTCACGACGGCTCCGGCATTGGCTGGAGTTGCAGGATCTAACAATCGTTTCCCGGGGCAGCATCGAGTCCGCCATGATGGATCTCTTCACCGAGGTGGGTGCTGCCACGCAGCAAGCGGAGGCCGCCATCCGCAAGCGGGACGATGCCAGGTCCGCCCTCGTCCGCGCGATGTTGGAGCCTGAAATGCAGACCTCCCGCGATGCCATCGAAGCCGCGAACCAAAAAGTGGAACGATGGATTTCCCGGCAATGTGAAATTTTCCCGGACTTGGAAAAGACCCTCGCTCTCGATCCAGAGCAAGCCTCGCAAGTCGTGCGCAACCTCGTGTTTCTCGAAAAATGGCGGGCCAGCCTCAGAGCCTGCTTTTCGCGTCTTGTCTAACGCACCGCCGGTGGACGTGGTGGCGCTGGTTTCGGCACGGGCGCAGGCACCGGAGCTGTGGCCTCCACGGGGGCACGGCTGAACTCGGTGTAATAGTTCAAATACCAAATCAGCGCGATCCCCCCTGCCAGACTGATCAGCAACCCAAACGCAACGAGTATCCCGAGACACGATCTCATGCACGAGAACTATCAGGGCCGCCGCAACTGATCCAGCGTCAATATCATGCCGGTAGAGAACCCGTTGCGGCATCATGCCGGCAGCTTGCCGCCGCGTGGAACAAATCCTCGCGATAAATCCTGCTCAATGAACCGCAGGTTCCCTCGGGAATCAGTCCGGATTTCCTCATCCCTGCGAGCGCCCATGACGCTTTATCAATCGAAGGGCGGTTGAGCGAATCCCCGTGAAACATGTGGAAGGAAGTCGCATTCGAGCGATCAATCCCCGAGTAAAACACCGGGCCGAGGCTGTTGGTGAGAACTTCTTTTGAAACTCCGGTGTATTGGCCCTGACTGAGAATCTCGATCAGATCCTCGCGGAATTCGAGCGATTGGCAAAGCTGGCAGGACTCCAGCAAGGCCGCTGATAGATTGATCGCCTCTTCGCGCTGTTCACACAGGAAATTGCCCGAAAGCAACAGAACCTTTTCAGGACACCCATGCGAAATATCCGTGGAAGTCACAGGGCACCAACCCGTCCCATTCATGATCGATTGAGAGTTCCATGGCTCACCGACGCAATAGCCGTCAATCCGGCCCGCTTCCAATTGCCCCGGCATCAAGGCCGGCGGCAGGAAAATGATTTTCACCCCATGCTCCGAAGTGATGCCATGACGTTTCAACCAAGTTTGAAGCAAGGAAAAATGCGATGAATAGCGATGGGTGACCGCCATCGTAAAAGGTCTGTCCTTCTTCCATTGGTGCCGCAAATAGGATTCCAACAATTCGCCCCTGCCGATCACCTCGGGTCCGATTTGAGAAGAGATCGTGATCGCATTGCCATGCAGGCTGAGAATCATCGGCACCACCACATCACAGCGGACCTCATTGAATCCCAGCCCCAGCGAAAGGGCGATGCCCGCGATCGATTGAGCGGCGTCCAACTGCCCGTGGATCATTTTATCCCGCACGCTGGCCCAGCCGGGTTCGCGCGAAAGCTGCACGTTGAGACCATAGCGGTCGAAAATCCCGGTCTCCTGCGCCACCGCAATCGGCGCACAATCGCACAGCGGCACGTATCCGAGACGGATCCGCGGGCGAGAGTTATAGAAATTTCCAGGAGCGACCATTAAGATCTCTTAAGCTTTTCCAATGCCAATCT
>JBBRIB010000353.1:0-3805 GCA_038221745.1 Verrucomicrobiales bacterium | reverse complement strand
CTGCGTTCACCATATTTTTTTCTCACATAATCGATCACCTCCACGCGGCGGCTTTGGCAGAAATCAATATCAACGTCGGGCGGGCTGACGCGTTCTGGATTTAGGAAACGTTCAAACAGCAGACCGAAGCGCATGGGGCAGATATCGGTGATACCCATGGCGTAGGATGCCAGCGATCCCGCAGCCGAGCCACGGCCCGGGCCTACGGGAATGTTATGATCACGCGCCCACTGGATGAAATCCGCAGTGATGAGGAAGTAGGAGGCAAAGCCGAGCTTATTGATAATATCGACTTCATATTTCAAACGCGTGGCGATCTCCCCTGACTCCGCTTTTTCCACGCCGTAGCGTTTTATGAGACCTTCACGGCAGACTTTCATCATATACTCCTCACGCGGGCTGCCGTCCGGCGTGCCGAATTGCGGGTATTTCTCCGAGGACGTCGCATCCAGCTTGATCACCACATTGCAGCGCTCCGCGATCTCCAGCGTGTGATCACATGCCCCTGGCACTTCCATGAAAAGCGCCCGCATCTCCACGGCGGTCTTGAAGTGGACTTCCGGCGTGTAACGCATGCGGTTTTCATCAATCACCAAGTGGCCGGTGCCGATGCAGATCATCACGTCATGGGCCTCGTGATCTTCACGCTTGAGGAAATGCACATCATTGGTAGCCACGGGTTTCAGGCCGAATTCTTTGGCGAGAGCCAACAAGCCCGGCATCACGCGGCGCTGCGGCTCAAGGCCGTGGTTATGGATCTCCACATAGGTGTTGGACGCGCCATAGATTTCTACAATCTCCGCCATCGTCTCGCGGGCCTTGGCTTCGTCTCCGGCCAGCAGCCATTCGTTGACAGGGCCGGAGATACACCCGGTAAGACAGATAATGCCTTTTGAAAATTCCTTCAGTGTCTCGCGATCAACGCGGGGTTTACCATAGTAGAGCCCATCAAGGTGGCCCTTGGTGACGAGCTTGCTGAGATTTCGCCAGCCCTCGTTGTTCTCAGCGAGCAAGGTCATGTGAGTGGCGCGCTTGCGCCCGGCGACTTCTTTTTTATCCTCCATGGAGAATGGTGAAAGATAGATCTCACAGCCGAAAATAGGTTTCACACCGTGCTTGATGCAGCTTTGGTAAAACTCGATGGCACCGTAGAGATTTCCATGATCTGTCATGGCGACGGCGGGCATGCCCAGCTCGGCCGCGCGTTTGGCGAGATCCTGGGTGCGGATCATGCCGTCCAGCAGGGAGAATTCGGTGTGAAGGTGAAGGTGAACAAAGGAATCGGACATCGGGCACCCCGAGGCTAGCGGTCTCGGCGGAAAGGGCAAGCGGCAGGATGCGGTGAATCCTTCAGAGTTCCTAGGCTAGGGCAAAGCCTCCTTCACAATCGCATCGAAAGAGGTTCTATCGCCAAGACACAAGAACGCCGAATCTAGACGAGCGAACAGCTCTCGATTTCCTTCCTTGCTAACACCCCGCCCTCCTCCCAATCGGAGAAATACGCCGCTCCCATCTGAAACTTTGTGCCGTTCCTTTTTTCCGGCCACCCCCGTCAACTCCCGCCCTCCATTTACAAATCGTTGATGCGCCCGCATCAACGATTTGTCACGAGTTCCGCAACGATTCCCAGAAATTCGAGGATTTGATTGGATTATCTGGCTTTTCCCTGGAGATGCCTGTACAAATTATCGATGCGGCCGCATCAATAATTTGTGCTTTGCGCGTGAGAATCTCTTTTTTTGTAGCTTTTTTCCCTTGGGGTCTTGGCGGTGACAAATGAATTGTTTGTCGATCCCGGTTGCGGATTTCTGGAGGAGGATTCCGGGTCAATGCTTGGCTCAGCCCGCTGATTTTTGATCGAGATTCGCGCCGAGCTGTTCTGCGCTCACAGAAGATACCACGCCTGTTGCAGGCACCGGGATTTTGGAGATCCAAAGCAGGGAATTGAGGATGATTTTCCGAAATTCTTCGTTGCCCCAGTTCGCATGGAAATGGCCACCGGTAAATCCGACGCCACGGCCACCATCTGGCCGTTCCACGCACCACATCATGGTTTCTGCGCGGCCTTTTTCGGCTTGGATGTGTGGGTAGGGGCCTTGGGGATAGACGTAGGGGCCATCGCGAGTCTCATCGCTGGGAGTGGCCACGAGAAGGGACTTCACATCCTTCATTTCCGGACGGAAACGCATCGGAAAATACCACTCATCTTTGATGGCGAAGGGCTTCACACCGCGCGTGATTTCATGATCGGGGAACGATTGGAAATCAGCGTCCCAGATCGGGTTGCAAGAAAAGGCGTTCTCGTAACAACCGCCGATCCACTCGCGAAACAGGTCGCCACTCGGGCCGGTTTTAGGAACCTCGACGGCGTAGTGCGTCATCATCACCCCCACTCCGCGGTTCACCAGTTTTTGGATTTTCTCAGATCTTCCTTCGCCTGAGAGAACCGGGTGGCCATCGCCCCCATCGCTGAAGATCATGACGGCATCGGCATCATCAAAGACACTTTCCTCTTTCACCCAATGGCCTGGATGGACGGAAACTTCCAGACCCGGAGTGCCTTTGAGGCATTGCTGCAAGAGCAAACAGCCCGCATTGAACTCGTGCATGCCCGCCGGGTGACTGGGTTTTCCTGCGATAATAACGAGTTTTTTGGAGTTGGCTGGGGATTGGGCGCGGGCAAGCAGGCTACCAGCGGCCAATGCCATGCTGGTGTTGCCAATGAACTTTCGGCGTGTTGTTAGATTTTCCATTGCGTGAAGAAGAGCAAACCTGGGAAATTGTGCAACAGCGAATCGCGAAATCTCAGGGGTAAGATGAGAAATTTCACACGATTTTTGGTGGATTGCCTGTTGCATGGATGGTCTGGCGTGGCAATATCGCTCTTGTAATCAATGACAACGGACAACCTGCAAGAACAAATCAAGGGCACGAGTGGCTGGATCCAAGCGGTGAAGGATGAAATGGGGCAGGTCCTCGTCGGCCAAGAGCGCTTGGTGGACCGTCTCTTGATCGGGCTGCTGTGCAACGGGCACATTTTGCTCGAAGGAGTGCCAGGGCTGGCAAAAACCCTCGCCGTCAAGGCGCTCTCCGGCTCGCTGGATGCCTCCTTCGCCCGTTTTCAATTCACCCCGGATTTGCTTCCTGCGGACTTGGTGGGGACCATGATCTATCACCCACAGGAAACGAAATTTGAACCGAAACTCGGCCCGATTTTTAACAATCTCATTCTCGCCGATGAAATCAACCGCGCTCCGGCCAAGGTCCAGTCTGCCTTGCTGGAAGCGATGCAGGAACGGCAGGTGACCTTGGGTGATCGTTCTTACCCTCTACCTCAGCCGTTCTTGGTGCTCGCCACCCAGAACCCGATTGATCAAGAAGGCACCTACCAACTTCCCGAGGCGCAGTTGGATCGATTTCTCCTCAAAGTGACCGTCGGCTACCCAACGAAGGACGAGGAGCTGATGATTCTGGACCGCATGGCCACCTCCACGCCACCCTATCAGACAAAGACCGTCGCCACACCGGCGCAGGTGGGCGCGTCCCGTGATTTGGTCAACGAGGTTTATATTGATCCCGCGATCCGCAAATACATCGTGCAAATCATCCACACCACACGGTTCCCCACCTTGGTGGATGCGCCTTTGAAAAACCTCGTTCGAGCGGGAGCCTCACCCCGCGGCACCATCAACCTCGCGCTCACCGCCCGCGCGCGAGCCTTCATGCAAGGCCGTGCTTTTGTGACGCCGCAGGACGTGAAAGACATGGCACTCGATGTCCTGCGCCACCGGATCCTTCTGACCTA
>JBBRIB010000352.1:0-3822 GCA_038221745.1 Verrucomicrobiales bacterium | reverse complement strand
CACCCACGCGGATGCTGAGCCAATGGTGGGTCCCGAGGGTCTTGTCATTGGCTAAACATCCTCAACGCGCACATGTTTCAGGTGCGCGGTGGTTCATCTGCCAAAATTGGCGACGAGTGAGGCGAGATCGGCGGGGGCGGCGCGATCTGCGGTGAGGATGGCGGTTTTTTGCAGGGAAATGATTTCCGAAATCCCTTTGCGCGAGAGTTCGAGCATGGCCGTCATCTCTTCTGAGGAGAAAACCGCCTCCTCGCCGCTGCCTTGCACTTCGACGAATTCCGATGATTCAGTCATCACGACGTTGAAATCGACGGAGGCATTCTTGTCTTCCGGGTAATTCAAATCGAGAATCGGAACGCCCTGATAGACACCGGCAGAAACGGCGGCGACGAGTTTTTTAATCGGGAATTGTTTGAGTTTCCCTTGGGCCATCAATTTATTGAGGGCGATAGCCATGGCCACACAGCCGCCGCTGATGGAGGCGGTGCGGGTGCCACCGTCGGCTTGCAGGACATCACAATCGATCCAAATGGTGCGCTGGCCGACTTTTTTCAGGTCCACCACGGCACGCAGGGCGCGGCCGATGAGGCGCTGGATCTCGGAGGAGCGGCCATCGAGTTTCCCGCGTGAGATATCTCGCGGTTTGCGTTCCAGCGTCGAGTAGGGCAGCATCGAGTATTCCGCCGTGAGCCAACCGCCCTCCACCCGCTGCGCCCGCATCCAGCGGGGGACATCTTCCTCGATGGTGGCCGAGCAGATCACTTTGGTTTCACCGAAGGAAACGAGAACGGATCCCGTGGCATTGGGAGCGACGTTGGGAATGAAGGAAATGGGGCGGAGTTGATCGTTCGAGCGACCGTCTGGACGTGTCATGCCGCAGAGTGAAAATGAGTGCCGGGCAATCGGCAAGCGCGGATCGATCACGCTGACCAAGATTTCCTGAAACAGTAGGAGCGGTAGGAAAGCTCGCCACTTTGGATGGCGTTGTAGATCCGGGAGCCCTCGACGCCGGCGAAGTCACGCCCGAGCGATTGGAGGAACCCGGGCAGTTTCCGAGCCAGCAAAGAGTTTGACTTCGTTGAATTTGCCGCCATCCCCCGCAGCACGCAATCACTGATCTCCGCGCCCTGCATGATTGCGAGTGGGCAGGATTCCAAGGCGGTTTCCCACTTGAAAATTCCATCCACAAAGCGGAAATCGGCGTAGAGGAAATAGCCACCCGGCTTGAGCACGCGTGCCACTTCACGGAGAAATTTCGGGAAATCCGGATAACAATGCGAGGCTTCCACATTCACTACCACATCGTAGGAATGATCTGCAAAAGGTAGCTTGAGGGCATCTCCCTGGATAAATTCAAGGCCGGGCACGCGATGGTATTTTTGGCAAAACGCGATTCCCGCCGCATTCAAATCCAGCCCGGTGTATTTCGCAGGCTGCTGGGTGCGGGCGAGGTAGGAGGCACCGCCACCATGGCCGCACGAAACTTCCAACACGTTTTTCCTCGCGAAGTTCACCTGCATTCCCACATGGTGATAGAGCTGTGCGCAGGCCCGGTCCGGCTCATCCATTTCTGATAAAGCGATACCCATCGGCGGTTCCGTCTCGTAGGCATAGTTCAGGAACACCACGTTTTCCTGTTGGAGTTTCCTGGTGAGAAATGGATACCAAACCTGCCAGATTTTTTTCCGCAATGATGCGCTGGCAAAAAGCAGATCGATCAAAGGCATGGTGGGGTTTTGTTAGGAAGATGAAGTCAGGCATTGCGAATGGCACGAATGGCAGCAGACATATCCGACGCTCGGAAAGTCGAAGATCCCGCGACCATCACATTGGCCCCTGCGGAAAAACAATGGGCGGCGGTGCCGGCATCAATGCCTCCATCCACCTCGATGTGATAGGAAAGGTTCTTTGCTTTTCTCCATTCAAGAGCGGCGGTGATTTTCTGTAGGATTTCCGGCATGAAAGCCTGCCCGCCGAAGCCCGGGACGACGGTCATGCAGAGCAGCAGATCGATTTGATCCAGATACGGTTCTGCCGCGCTGAAAGGAGTGGCCGGGTTGAGCGCCAAGCCCGCCTCACAGCCGCCTTCACGGATGCGCCGCAAGGTTTCGCCCACATCATGCTCCGCCTCGACGTGGACGGTGATGAGATCCGAGCCAGCGGCGATGAAGCATTGCAAATAGTGGTCTGGCCGGGAAATCATCAGATGGACATCAAGGTAAACATCGTTGCTCTCATGCACCGTCTGCACCATCGCGGGGCCGAAGGAAATGTTATCGACAAAATGGCCGTCCATCACATCCAGGTGCAGCCAATCCGCCCCGGCATGGATTGCGCGGCTCACTTCTTCACCCACCTGGGAAAAATCGGCCGCCAACAAGGACGGGGCAATGACTCGATCTTGATATGTTTTTGGAATCACAATCACGATACGAACCCCGAAGTGCCCGCGATGCACGGAAAATCTTCCCGCAGGACGGAGAATTTATTCCTGATGAAATCCGCGTGCATCCGCCATTTCCATCCGCTATCCAAGGGGCGTGGACGACGAAGGACCAATCATTGATTTGCACAGCGACATCTATTTCATGGGCCAGGCCCTGCGCGAGGCCCGCAAGGCGTATGCAGCGGGCGAAGTGCCGGTGGGGGCCGTGGTCGTGCGCGAGGGACGGATCATTGCCCGCGCATGGAACCAGGTGGAAACGCTGCGGGATGCCACCGCCCATGCCGAAATGCTCGCTCTCACAGCAGCCCAGGAATCCCTCGGCGATTGGCGCTTGGAAAGGTGCACGCTCTACGTGACCAAGGAGCCATGCCCGATGTGCGCGGGTGCCATCGTCCACTGCCGCCCCGAGCGCTTGGTCTTCGGCTGCCCGGATCAAAAAGCCGGTGCCGCAGGCGGGTGGATCAATCTGCTCGACTCCACTCCCCCGCTCAATCACCGCTGCGAAATCAGCTCGGGAGTGCTCGGCGAGGAGTGCTTGTTTATCCTCCAAAGTTTCTTCCGGGAGGCAAGGGAAAGGAAGAAGACCGAGCGGCTTGAGAGTCCGGCGACGGGTGGAAATGGATCCTTGGATTAGATCCTGCAACTGATGAACACGAAAAAGCCGGGCAGGTTTCCCTACCCGGCTTCTTGTGATTTGTAGCGCCGGTCTGTGACCGGCGCATGACGATTTACATCATGCCGCCCATGCCGCCGTGGTCGTGACCACCGCCGCCGCCCGATGGAGCTTCCTTGGCGGGAAGATCCGTGATGAGGCACTCGGTGGTGAGCAGGAGTCCGGAGATGGACGCTGCGTTCTGAAGCGCGGTGCGGGTGACTTTGGTAGGATCGACCACGCCGGAGGCGATGAGGTCTTCGAACTTGTCGGTCGCCACGTTGTAGCCTTCGCCGCCGGTGCCTTTTTTGACTTGCTCGACGATGAGGGCTGCCTCGCGGCCGGCGTTTGCAACGAGCTGGCGAAGCGGGGATTCCACGGCGCGAGCCACGATGCCGGCTCCGGTTTTCTCGTCGCCTGTGAGGCCGAGATCACCGATGGCGGCTTGAGCGCGGATGAGGGCAGTGCCACCACCGGCGACGATGCCTTCTTCAACGGCCGCACGGGTCGCGTGGAGGGCGTCTTCGACGCGGGCCTTCTTTTCCTTCATCTCGGTTTCGGTGGCTGCACCGACGTTGATGACGGCGACGCCGCCTGCGAGCTTGGCAAGACGCTCTTGGAGCTTCTCGCGGTCGTAATCGCTGGTGGTGTTTTCGATTTCGGCGCGGATTTGGTCGGCTCGGCCCGCAATGGCCTTTTTCTCGCCGCCACCGCTGACGATCGT
>JBBRIB010000351.1:0-3854 GCA_038221745.1 Verrucomicrobiales bacterium | reverse complement strand
GATTGTGTGCGCAAAGATTTCCTGGAGGGCCTGCTCCAGAGGGGGCAGGTAGGGGTGCCATCTTCGCTCCCATTCCAAGCAAAACAACCCCCGGTAGGAGTTCGGGGATATGGCGGTCTTCAATTCTTCCAGAGGAAATTCCCCCTGCCCCGGAATGCCGTATCGATAGGGAAAATCAAGAATAGGATCGCGCCAGCCGTCTTTGTAGTGAATGTGCCGCACCCACGGCCTGATCCTGTTCCAAGTCTCTTTAGGACCCTCCCCTGCTTTAAACCAAGTATGCCAAGTATCCCACAGTATGGCCACCGGATAAGACAGGCGTGATTGGAGTCTCTCTACGCTCTGGCTGGAGCAGAGGCTGTCATGAGTTTCCACAATAATATCGGAAGCCCACTTGTTTTCACGCCGCAACTCACGCCACCAGCCCAGAGTCGCCTCCGCAGAATTAAGGGTCGCATCTGCGATCAGCGAACTAAAGGTGCCGCCGTCAAAAACCCGGAGCCATGTTCCGCCCAGAGCCTCCGCCCAAGGAATGAATTCGAGAAATGCATTCCGTGAAACCTCATCATGGAATGCAAGGGAAAGGCTGGTATCCAAAACGGGAATCCTCAAAAGATCTGCTCTTACCTGCCTCGCAAAAGCCTCGGGTTGGCCATATTTTTGGGAAAGGCTGGCAGGAAGGTCCAGTTGCCCTCCCAGCGCCCGCAACTCAACTTCGCGAATATCATATTTCCTCGCCAGAGCTGCGATTGCGGGCCATTCAAGCTCATCGCACCCGAGGGTGGAGAAGCATGTGGGTCTCATGCTGTCCCTGCCTCCAAGTTAAACGGTTCTGATAAGGTGGGAGCTATCAACTGCAGGTCCCGATCCGATTCCGGGGCAGGAAACCACTGGCAGGATTGTCCATCCCAACGGAGAAAAGCTCCGGAATGTTTGAGGGTGACTGCGGCGGCAACGTGGCGTATCCCGCGCACCGACATTTCAGGAGTGAGTTTAAACCGATCGCCGATTTGGCCGCCGGTCATATCCGTATCGACAAACCCCGGATCAATCCCAACAGAAATGATTCCAAAGGCGGCGAGATCGGCCGCGAGAAAAGGAAGAAGGCGGTGCAGGGCTGCTTTCGAAGAACAATAGGCGTAGGAGGAACCCGGCTTTGGCTCCCCTTTAAAAAGAACGCCCGTGCGGGAGCTCAGAGTTAAAACAACTGGTGCCGCCGACTTTTCCAAAAGCGGTAGGAAAGCACGACTGACGATAACAGGGCTGATCGTGTTGATCTCAATGGTGCGGAGAAACTGGCGGGGATCGAAATCTTCAAAATGGTCCCCTTCCCCACTCACCCCCGCGTTGTTGAACAAAATATCGACGTGATCAATCTGCGTGGCAATGAGCGTCTTTGCAACTTGAATTGAATCGGGATCCGCCACGTCCATGGCGACAGGGATCAGTTTTCCTCCCGGAAAGCTTTCAAGTCCGGATGCCGGTCCCCGGGTGGCGGCGACCACGGTGTTACCTTCCGCAAGGTATTGACGCACCAACTCCCGGCCAATACCCCGGGCAGCACCTGTGATGAGTATGTTCATACGCCAGGAGATAAGCTTTGTTTATAAATTTCAACGATTTCAGGAATCGTAGGAACCCTCGGATTGTTGGCGGGACTGCCGGAGCGAAGCGCGTCTTCGGCCATTTTCAACACCTTGGATTCAAAAACGTCCTGATTGAAGCCGCGGCAGCCGGAGAGGCAGGGAAGTTCGAGATCTTCGTTGAGCCGCTGGAGCCAAGCAGGAAGTTTGTCGACCGCACAGCCTAGAAGGCCTGCGATATCCGCGTAACGCCCGCTGGCTGCGGGAAGCGAAAACCGTGTAACGACAGGAAGAAGAACCGCATTGGAAAGTCCGTGTGGGATATGAAAGACGGCGCCCAGGGGACGGCTCATTCCATGAACCAAGGCCACGCTGCTATTGGAAAAAGCCATGCCACCATGTGAAGCCGCAAGCATCATGCCAGCGCGTGCCTCCCGATCCCCGGAATCCTTCCAAGCCCGGCGGAGGAATGTCGCACACAGGCGCACGCAAGAAAGGGCGAGCGGATCCGCCATCCCGTTGGCTTTGCGCGAGACATAGGCTTCAATGCCATGGGTGAGAGTGTCCACACCGACAGCAGCGGTGAGGTGCCGTGGCATGGAGAGGGTGAGCTCAAAATCCACCACTGCGGCAGAGGGAAGCAGCGGCGCACTGAGCATCATCATCTTCACCTCGCGCGTGGTGTCCGTGATCACGGCAACTTTGGTGGCCTCGCTGCCGGTGCCTGCGGTGGTCGGGACGGCGATGAATGGTAGACCGCGGTGCGCGACTTGATGCAGACCCATCCAATCGGGAAGAGGAGCCGGATTGGCGCAGCGGGCCGCAATAACTTTTCCCGCATCAATCGGCGAGCCCCCGCCTAGAGCGATGACGATATCGGCCCCCGCGGCTTTGAGCATTGCGAAGCCATTGTCGACATTAACATCGGTCGGATCGGGCTGGACTTCAGAAAAAACGGTGACTGGCAGCCCGGCGTCAATCAGGAGACTTCTGACTTCATCAACGATCCCCAGTTCCACGACTCCGGGATCGGTGACAAGCAATACGTGAGTCCCTCCCAGTTCGCGCACGAGCGAGGCGATTTGCCTGCGGCATCCTGCTCCATAGAGAATGATCCCCGGAACATCAAAGCGGGCGTTATCTACCATCCCTGAGTCCTCACGTAGTTGTCGTCCCAGCGAGAGAAGACGACGCGTTGCCGGGTATAAAACAGGATGCCTTCCATGCCTTGGACATGGAGATCACCGTAAAAAGATTTATTCCATCCCGAGAAGGCAAAGAGTGCCATCGGTGCGGGAACACCTACATTCACCCCCACCATACCACAGGCGACGTTCCTGGCGAAATGCCGGGCGGCAGAGCCGGAGCGGGTGAAAATAACCGCCCCGTTGCCATAGCCGCTCTGGCAAATCCATGCGAGGGCCTCATCAAGATCACCAGGGCGGGCGAGGCCCAAAATGGGGCCGAATAGTTCGGTCCGGGCAAAGCGACCGCCCGGCAGGACGCCATCGACCAGGCTGGGGCCAAAGAAAAACCCCTTTTCAGGGAGGCCCTTTCGTCAGTCGCGGACAAGGTCAAGACCTTCACCAGGGATGCGTGCAAGCTCTTCGAAGAGTCGGTCGCGAGCCCCGCCATCAATGACCGGCCCCATGTCGCTTTCCGGATTGACATCCGTCGGCAGTAGCTTCATGGCATCAATGGATTTGGAGAGACGTTCCCGAACGGCATCGGCAGCTTCACCCACGCCGAAGACCATGGAGCCGGCCATGCAACGTTGCCCGGCGCAGCCATAAGAGGCACCAAGGATGGCTCGGAGGGTGGAATCGGGATCGGCGTCGGGCATAACAACGAGAACGTTTTTTGCCCCGCCAGCCGCTTGGACACGTTTACCGTGTTGGGTGGCGAGCTGATAGACTTTTTCTGCAATGGCGGAGGAGCCAACAAAGCTAACGGCAGCAATGCCAGGATGGGTGCAACGCGCGTCGACCACTTCACGCCCACCGTGGTCGAGGTTCAGCACCCCGGGGGGCAGGCCGGCTTCCGTGAAGAGTTCCGTAAGTCGGATGGCGGTAAGGGGCACTTTTTCACTTGGCTTGAGAATGAATGTGTTCCCACAGGCGATGGCCAAGGGGAACATCCACATCGGAACCATGGCGGGGAAGTTGAAAGGAGTGATCCCGGCGCAGACGCCAAGAGCTTCGCGAGTGGAACTGCCATCTACACCGGTGGAGATCTGCTGTAAATTTTCTCCCTTCAGCAACTGTCCAAGAC
>JBBRIB010000350.1:0-3857 GCA_038221745.1 Verrucomicrobiales bacterium | reverse complement strand
CGGTGGCCCTGCGTTCCTGACTCCTTCGAGTTTCTCTTCGAGTGGTCTGGCAGATTTCTATAACCCAGAAACAGGCTTCACACTCAGCGGTGTGCGGACGGTGGTGGATCTGGCTGCTCCCGGAGAAAGTCTTTTTCTAGCAGCTTATCTCGGGAACAGTGGTTCTATCGGCGCGGCGCTGCCTTCGTTGGTGCAAGCTCCTTTGCCTGCGGATCAATATTTCCTCAATCTGGATGGAACGAGTTACTCTGCCCCCATCGTAGCGGGTGGAATCGCACTTTTGAAGGATGTGGCAAAGACGGATGCTTCCTATAATCATCTCGGAAATGCAGATGCCTTCGATACGCGGGTGATCAAGTCCGTGTTGATGGCGAGTTCCAAAGAGACCGCGGGCTGGAACAACGGCCAGAATGCGATGAATGTGACGACCCAGGCGCTGGATGTGCGGACTGGAGCCGGTGCGCTCGATTTGGTGGCTGCGGCAGATGTATATTTTTTCGGCACGCGAGAGCTGGCAACAGATGGGGGAGGGGTGATCGCAAACGCTGGTTGGGATTCTGCAACGATTGATCTGGGAAGCACTTTTGAATATCGTTTCGCCACCGAATTCACCCAGGCCATGGCCCTCACTGTGGCGTTGAATTGGTTTTCTGTGAGACAATTCGATGATCTTACCGGCGGCGGAGCGGACCTTGCGTTTGCCAATTTGGACCTGCAAGTTTGGTCCTTGGATGGCGGTGGCCAGTTTTTGGCAAAGGTGGGAGAGTCCGGTTCAACCTACAACAACACCGAATTTTTGCGGCTTGATGCACTTGTGGCGGGCCGCTACGGCCTGCGCGTGGTGTTTGGTAGCCTGGTTTTCGACACGACCGGTGCCGTGACGAACGAATATTATGGTCTGGCTTGGCAGGCGGTTGCGGTACCTGAACCCTCATGTTTCGCCCTTCTAGCAGCGGCATTGGGTCTTTTATCCCGCCGCAAAAGGTCCGAGGTTTGAGAAAAACGGGCGATTTGGTAAAAGGGAATTTCCATATCACGCTTGCAGCGGACGGCCATTACAGAGCAGGCTTGCAGCGTGGACGAGACGAAGGATAACGCGCGCCGTTGGAGTGGATTTGTTTGTCCGGATTGCCGGTTCGTCTTCCGTGTACCGCGTGATCATGATGGAAAGGGAATCGTTTGCCCGAGCTGCAGGCGTGTACTCAAGATTCCCGGGCCGGGTGATGTGCCTCCGTCCTTGCTGGCTCCGATCAAAAAGGCCGGGTTTCTGGAGATCGGCGAGGATTCGCCACGGACGAAATTGCAACAAAAGCGGATCAAACGAGAGAATTCCGCAAGACCCTCATGGGATCGCAAGGTGGTGAGCAACCAGCGCAAGGATAGGCACAAAATGAGTCACATGCTGATAGGCAGCGGCGTCTTGTTTTCCTTGATCGTCATCGGAATCATCACCGCGCTATCGGGCGGTAATGATACAGTTCCAACCCCGCTTGCAAAACCAACGCAGCCTGCCCTTCCGGTTGTAGCGGTGCCAGCGACTTTGATTCAACGCCCCCAAGCATCGCTTGCAGCGGAGTGTGAGCCAATTGCCCGTAAGTTTCTGGAGGCAAAATCGATTGAGGAAATCCTACCTCTCATTTATCAAGCGGAAGCTGCCGAACCTAAATTGCGCCTTCACTACCAAGGTGGGGTGATCACGCCGCAGGGCCTGAGCGAGTTCAATGTGGGACAAGCCATGCAGGTGTTAGGCAAGGCTGTTTCATTCGTTGTTAGAAATCGCGATTTCGATCAGAAGAGCATGGCGTTTATTGATGATGGCCCGCAGGGATTGAAGATCCATTGGGAAAGCTTTGTAGGGTGGTCAGACATGCCGTGGCAGGAGTTTCTTGACCAGAAACCGACAACTTCCAAGGTCTTCCGCGTTCTGCTCGCTTCAGTGGATTATTATAACTTCGGCTTCAAGGATGATGTGAAATGGCAATCTTACGCTTTGGAATCTCCTGACAAATCCCATGTCCTTTATGGTTATGTGGAGAAGGAGAGTGACCTTAATTCCAAGATCAAGCTGAACCCGGATGTGAAGAACTCGCCGATGATGTTGTCATTGAAATTTCCCGAGGGCGCGTTGACCCCGATTCAGGTCATCATTGAAGGTCAGGTGGCGGAGGGGTGGATCGAACAAATCACTCCACCATGATTCCGACGACGCTGGATAAGGCTGAGGAACTCAATCTGGATCCCCAGATCTATGGCACCTTCGCCGAGATCGGCGCAGGGCAGGAAACCGGCAATTTCTTCTTCCGCGCCTCCGGCACCGCAGGTCTCGTGGCCAAGACGATTTCTGCTTACGACATGACCATGAGCGATGCGATCTACGGGCACGCGGAGCGCTACGTATCCGACGCGCGGCTCGAAGCGATGCTTGATCATGAATACTCGATTCTACTCGAACGGCTAGGACCAAAGCGGGGGGAGAAAACCACGTTTTTCTCGTTCTGCAACACCGTCCGTGCCCGAGGGTGGCAAGACAGTGCCGAGTGCCACGGCTGGTTGGGCGTGCGTTTCCAATTCAAGCCGGGCGATCCACCATCGGATATCATTCTACATGTTAGACTTTTGGATAGCCGGACCATCGATCAGATGGAGGCGCTTGGGACGATGGGAGTGAATCTCATTCATTCTGCATTCCGCCAGCGCGGGCATCTCAAGAAGTTTGTGGAATCTCTTTTAGATAATCTTGCGGTCGGGAGAGTGGAGGTGGATCTGCTGAAGTTCACCGGCCACGGATATGGATTTTTTGACAACCGCTTGTGTGCCTTGCAACTGGTCCAGAGCGGCCTGACAGATGCAACGATGTTTTTGCCGGATGGCGAAGTGGTCCAGCCGGCCGAGGCGCTCCATCGGAGGCCGGTGTTGTTGTTGCGCGGGAGTTTCGATCCGGTGATGAAAGTGCATCTGACCATGTTGGAGAAAGCACGCGAAGGGTTCAGCAGGAATCTGGAATCGGAGGATCGGCCAAAAGCCATCGAACTCTGCGAGATCACCATGCAGAATCTTTTGCGGGGAGAGGGCATCGATCCGGTGGATTTTCTGGATCGTGCGGATGCGTTACAAAGGTTGGGGAAAACGGTTCTGGTATCTCGCTGTGCCGAGTTTCACCGGATTGCGGCATTTTTAAGCCGCTGCACGAGCAAGCCGGTTGGTATTATTCTCAGCATCGGTTTGCTCAACGAGTTGTTTAAACCGAAATGGGCGGAGAACCTCGCGGGTGGATTGTTGGAGTCCTTCGGGCGATTGTTTAAGAACGGAATCACCCTGCATGTATTCCCGTGGAAGAACCGCAGGAGCAATGAACTGGTCACTGCGGATTCTTTTAAAGCTCCATCGGATTCTGCGCATTTGTATCAGCACTTTTTGGCCAACGGGCGGATACTGGGAGTGGATTGTGGAGATGAGCGGTTGCTGAGTTTTACGGGCAGGGATGTTTGCCGGATGATCGCGAACAGCGACGATGCATGGAAAGATCTTGTGCCTGAAGTCGCCTGGCCGATGGCGATGCGGCATGCACGTGCTCAATTATTGGAGAATGGCAATTGACTGGATTTGTTAGGCTTCGATTTTACCAAACCAGGTCCAGAGGTGAGGATCAAGTTCATGAAGAGCTGCTTGAGCGAGTGCGGAAGGAGAGGCATCGGGTGTTAGCATGCGCCGCGAGTTCAAGGTCGAGGCCAATGTTGGTGCGCCGCAGGTGGCGTATCGCGCGAGCCTCTCGAAGAAGGTCGATGTTGATTACACCCACAAGAAGCAGTCCGGCGGTTCCGGGCAGTTTGGGCGGATCAAATTCTCGGTGGAGCCTG
>JBBRIB010000349.1:0-3864 GCA_038221745.1 Verrucomicrobiales bacterium | reverse complement strand
GGCTGCCACAGTCTTTCAAGGGTGCGGTCATGCGTCGAACTGCCGATAGTAATAATTGACCCTGCCAAGAAAACCCCGCCACTTGGCTCCGGGGCGTCCGTTTCCCATCAGGAAATGCGGACAATTCTTGTTAGGCGGATGCTTGCCCCGTCGCGGCCAGTGGTAATGAGGCACGACGTTCCGCAGAGGAATGCCGTTCCGCTTCATCAGGACCGCGGTCAGCTTGGCAGTGCGCTCGACGGTCGCGGACAGGCTGGCACCACGGTTCTCGCACATCTCAATTCCGATAGATAGCCTGTTGCCCGGACCATCGAAATCGGCATGCTCGCCTTGCTCGTTCGTGGGCATGTGTTGGATGGCCATTCGTTGATCCACAGTGAAGTGCCAAATGAGGAAGCCGATGCGATTGCCGTGACGGGTTTTCGCCGAGCGTAACGCACCGTTTTTCAGTGCCAGCGCGTGTTGGGCGGCACCCGCCGTGTAGTTTTGCGTGCTGTGGATTGTGATGTAGCGAGGAGACATCGGCCGCACCACCTTCCGCCCTTGGGTGCCCTTGCGGACCATATCCACCTTGAGATTCACTTGGCGCATCACTGAGGAAATAGACGTCCCGCCACCACTCGCATGGGTCCCACCACTCGCACGAGTCGGATCGCTGCCGGGTCGAGGGGCAGGACAATAGGTGTAGTCTGGCCCGCCGCCGGGCGGCCCTATCTGATAGCAGTTGGAGCAGATAAGGATCAGGAAACCGCATGGAAATATCCGACGTAGCAATTGCACGCATGTTTCCTACCACAACCACTCACTTTCGGAAACGCAAAATACAATCGAATGCTCCGCCACCTTCAGCGCACGCTTTTAAGATCCCTTCCCATCACAATTTGAACCAAATCAGCGCTGAGAATTGATGAAAAGCGGGGTTTGTCATTTTCAAAATTACTCTTTAGAGTTCGCGTCGTGAGTGATTCTGAAAACGACCCATTGAGCAGCCTCCTGTCCAGCTTTGCCCTCGGCCCCTCTTGGGCGCGTGCCGCCGGCGACAAGCCTGAGCGTAAACCCAAGGCTTTTTCCGGGGGCGAAGATCGTCCGCCGAGGCGCGATGACCGAGAGGGCGCAAACAGAAATCGCGATGGGGTTTCACGCGATCGCGACGGAGGCCCGCGTGGCCGCGATGGTGGTGCCCGCAGGGAATTTCAAGGACGTGGCGGCAATTTCAATGATCGTCGCGATGGGCCACCCCGCCGCGAAGAAGCGCCACCGGCTGAGGGTGTGCGGGTGGTGATCGCACCCTGCCCGCAGTCCGTGCATCTCATCGGCAAGGAAGTGCATGCGGTGGCGCGAGTTTATGCGCTCTTTGATGTGGCAAAGATTTTGTTAGCAGAAAAAACCCGCTGCCGTGCTATTTTCGAAGCCCCGGAACCTCACGCACCGTTGTTCCGCGGTAAACTCGATGAGTGTGTTTTCCTCACCCGTGAGGAGGCGCTGCGGCATCTCTGGAACTCGGAACTCAGGAATGATCTCATTGAGGAGGAAACGATCGAGGTCGATCCGCCGACCGGGAATTTCCAGGCAATCGCCCGCTGCGGCATTTCCGGTGAGTGGTTAGGCCCTGTGAATTTCCATTCCTATCAGACGAACCTGCGCCGCCTGCATCGCGAGCGCTTCGGCAACATGCCATTCGAGGTTTACTCGTCCAAGGTCCGCACCGAACGCGGTGAAGAAGCGGTGAACGCGTGGTTGGAAACGATGAAAAAGAAAACCCGCTGGCGCCTGAAGGGCGAAGAGGACGAAGCATGGATCGACGATCGCGCGGAAGCGGAGCGGGCCATCGGTGCGCGTTGTTTCGACAAGGCCTTCGAAGAAAGCCGCAACGTGGAAGTGTCCGGTGCCATTGCCATAAAAAATCTATCACCTTCCCTGCTCACGTCGTTGAGACTCTCCGGCAGCCACGCGAGAAATCACCCGGCGATTCTGATCCCCTCCGTTTGCCGCGCGATCGAGGCCGAGCATCTTCCGGTTTTCAAGCGCCAGGGTAAACTCCACACCGGTCCGGCCAGACCGCATCCATTAGCGTTAGGCGCTGTGCTAGCCGAGCGCCCTGCCATCATGGTCAATTGGATTCGCGAAAACAAACCCGCAAAACTCGAAGGGCTTTGGAAAGCCGTCCTTCCCGAAGGCAGCACCGCACCGCCCGCCGAATTCGCGGCGGACCTTTTCTGGCTTCTCCATCAGGGCCACATCCTGCTTTACACGGATGACACGCTCGTGGTGCAGGAGGCCCGCGAAGCCAACACTCCCGATCCAAGCGGCGAGCCAAAGAAAGCGAAAAAGAAAAAGAAGAAGAAGAAGGCCAAGGTGCAACCCACCGCTGAGGGCACCGTGGAGGGCGAGGCAAGCCCTCCCACGGAAGCAGCAAGCGCGGAAACCCAGGTCACGTTGGAAACCGGCGAACAACCGGAATCGCCTTCGAGTGAACCATTGACAGAGGAGCCCTCAGGGGCCTCCACAGAAATCGTGGATGAAATCACGGAAGCACCGATCTCAAAGGAAATCACGACTGAAGAGGCGGCCTCGTAATCGGGCTCATCCTAACAAATCACTCCGTCGCTTGCGTTTTTCAAACAGGATGGTTTCGCGATAGCCGGCCGTCTTGGCTATTTCCATCGCGCGGGGAAAATCCCGCGCCATTTCGCTCGGCTGATGCGCGTCTGATGAAATGACGAGGCCGATTCCCGCAGAGCAAGCCAGCTCCAGAAATCTCGGTGCGGGGTAAGCTTCAGCGCATGGTTTGTGCCAGCCCGCAGTGTTGAGCTCGATCACGCTGCCGGATGCGGCAATTGCATCGATCACCGGCTCGTAGAAACGATCCAAGTCCCCTTCCGGCACATGCGCGAATTTTTTCACCAGATCCGGGTGGCCCAGAATGTCGAAAATCCCGCTCTCCGCCATCGCCGCATAAGTTTTCCAGTAATGTGACCACACGGCGTCCACATCGCACTCGGCCCAGCGGCCAAGCCATTTTGGATTGTCGAAATCCCAATCGCCTAAGTAATGAACGGACCCTATCAAATAGTCCCATTCGTAGCGCGAAGTTAGATCGGAGATCCATTCTTCGCAGCCGCTCAGCCAATCACACTCAAGCCCCGCACGAATCGGAATCCGCCCTGCGGCGTGGGCGCGTGCCCGCCCGATCCATTGGAAATACTCCGGTAACTCGGCAGAAAGCATCCGCCAGTCATCAAATGGCTCGGGCACGCAAGGCGCATGATCCGAGACTCCATATTCGGTGACCCCGGCGAGCAGCGCGGCATCGACGTATTGTTCAGGCTCGCCCTCGGCATGGCGACACAGCGGCGTATGGGTATGATAATCAGCGGGCACTTGCGTATTTGAAGATGAATCGGATTGAAAGCACGCCAAAAGCCATACTAGACTCTCCCCATGGTGCAAGCACCGGCCCCTTCCATGTCCGATTTTTCCACAGAGCCAACACCCGGTAATCGCGTTACCCAATACCTTCTCGATCAGCTCCGCCGCCATCCGAAACGAGTGGTTTTCACCGAGGGCGAGGATCTCCGCGTCATCCAAGCCGCCGCCCGTCTCGTCCATGAGGAAGTGGTCGCCCCCATCTTGCTCGGCAACCGCGAGCAAATCCGTGCGATGGCTGCTGAAAACTCGGTGTCGCTGAAATTCGTCCATATCATCGATCCGCCGCTGGCCTCGGACTTCAAGCTGTTCTGCCAACGCGTCGAAAACATGGCCCGCTATCGGACGATGCAAATGGGTGATTCAGCGGAAATTGTCGCCCGCCCCCATTATTTCGGCGCATTGATGGTGCAATACGGTCAGGCGGATGCGGTCGTC
>JBBRIB010000348.1:0-3868 GCA_038221745.1 Verrucomicrobiales bacterium | reverse complement strand
CTGTGCTCCCATTGGGGTTTTCATGTTTGGTTTTTTTGGGTTGTGTGCTTTCCCCTCTGTCCCGCGCCGCCATCACCGCCACCATTCTCGCCGGTGGTGAAACGGACCTGCCCGCAGATACTCCGAGCGGACGGATCGACATGGAAGGAATGTTTTTAATACTGAGGGACGGACCGCTCGACGTATGATGCCATTCTCGCACGGGGTGATTGTGAAAGCGGTGCGGCGAAATCCCAGATCGAGGCCTTCGCCGCAGCCGTTAGGAAACTCGAAGCTGCCAGCCCGCAAGCGGCTGCTTACGCGCCGGGATCGATTTTGTGATTGGGCTGCGATTGTGCGGAGCCAGACTTTGGAGTGCGGGGAGCATCACCGCTTTTGGGGCGGACTTGGGCTTATCGCAGGCTGCCCATTCTTTGGAAAAAGGCACCGATTTCACGATTTTTTTGAGGCTGACAGCTTCCCACACTGGCCATCACGCCACCCAAAGCGGTGATTCCCACCGCAGTCCAAAGTTCCGCCATCGGCGGAAGCGTGGAGTGGCGCTTGGACTGTGGGAGGAGCGGAATCACGCTTTCTTCACGTCCACCCATTGCTTGGTGCGGGCGGATTCCAGAACTGCATCGCAGACGTATTGGGTGCCGAGGGCGTGGCGGAAGTCGGGGTAACGTTTTTCCGCGCTTGGATCATCGAGGGATTTGAAAAACTCGGCGAGTGCGTGGGTGAAGGAATGCTCGTAGCCGAGGCAAAGGCCGGGTACCCACCAGTTTCCTGAGTAGGGATGATCGCCATCGGTGGCGTGGATGTTTGTCCAGCCACGGCGGTCACCGGGGACACCGTGATCGAAATACGAGAGGTAATTCAAATCATGGAGATCCCAGGCGAGGGATTTTTTCTCACCGTTGATTTCAAAAGTGTAGAGCGCCTTGTGGCCGCGGGCGTAACGGGTGGACTCGAAAATGGCGAGAGAGCCATTCTCAAAACGGGCAAGGAACGCGCACGCATCATCAATGGTGACGGGATGCTTCTCACCGGTGGCGGTGTGGATGCGCTCCTTGATGAATGTTTCGGTCATCGCGCTCACCGAGACGATCTCGCCATTGATCCAGCGCGCGGTATCGATGCAATGCGCTAACAGATCCCCGGTTACGCCGGAGCCAGCCGCAGCTGCATCCAAGCGCCAGAGACCGGCACCGCCTTGGGGGAGATCTTCGGAAATCGTCCAGTCTTGGAGGAAATTGGCGCGGTAGTGGAAAATACGCCCGAGTTCCCCGGCATCGACGATGTTTTTGGCAAGGGTGACGGCGGGGAGGAACCGGTAGTTATACCAAACGAGGTTGGGCAAGCCGGATTTCTCGACGGCTTCCACCATTTTCTCACCCTGCTCGCCATTGAGAGCGAGTGGCTTTTCGCAAAGGATCATCTTCCCGTTCGCGATGCAGGCGAGGGCGATCTCGGCGTGAGAATCATTCGGAGTGCAGATGTCGATGGCGTCGATGTCCTCGCGTTTGACGAGTTCGCGCCAATCCGTCTCGTAGGAGGCGTAGCCCCATTTTTCGGCGAAGGCTTTGACTTTTTCCTCATCCCGCCCGCAGACGGCTTGGCGAACAGGGACGTGCTCGGTATCGAAGAAATGGCTGAGCTGGGAGTAGGCGTTCGAGTGGGTGCGGCCCATGAAGCCGTAACCGATGAGGCCGATGCGGATTTGTTTTTTCATAAAATTTTGGGTGGAGCGGAAAAAAGGCTGGTGGTGGGTATCAAAATATGCATCATTTGATGCATGAGAACGACGTTGAATTTAGACGATGATTTGATCGCAGACGCGTCTGCCTACAGTGGCGTGACGGACAAAGGAAAATTGGTGCACCTTGCGCTGGACTTTTACATCAAGCGAATGGCGGCAAAAAGACTGGTCGCCCTCGGCGGGACGATGCCGGATTTGGTGGTTCCTGCGAGGAATGCGTCGCGTTTTGCGGATGACAACTCGTCTTCCAGAGATGCCGCACGAGCGCTCGTCGCGCTGGGTGGCACCATGCCAGACCTTGAAGTCCCAGCCCGCCGCAGGCCCGCGCTGGATGACTCTGCGCCCAATACACTGAATGATGGCCCCAGCGGTCATGGCTCTGATCAATCCCGCTACGATGACCCATGAAGCCGGTAATCGCGGATTCAAATGTGTGGATTCACCACTGGCGTGAGACGAATCGGCTGCTGGAAGGGATGGTGGAGGACGGCGAAATTTTGACTCATCCTCTAATAATTGGCGAGCTTGCGATGGGGACTTTGCGGAACCGGAAAAGCACGCTGTGGGACATGACGCGGTTGGGCCGTCCGCCGCTGGCCACGGATGCGGAGACGCTCCAAATGGTCGAGGCCCGCCGCTTGTGGGGACGTGGCATCGGCTGGAATGACGCGAAAATTTTGGCATCCGTAGTGATCGGTGGCTGTCTGCTGTGGACTCGGGATCGCAGGCTGGATGAAATTGCAAAAGAAGTGGGAGTGGCGTGGCGCGGCTAGACGGCGGCATCCACCTCGATCATGGCTTGGAGGATGTGGTTCCATGTTTCCGACTTTTCCAGCACTTCGTTTGAAAACATGCAGCCATCCCAACAAATGTGCCGGATGCCACGCTCCGCCGCGCCTTCGAGCCAATAGGTGGACGCCTTGGCGATTTGGAGTTTTCCGTTGGGATCGTCCGCCAGGCAGTGGCGGCCGGTCTTGTCATGCGAGCCGGTGCCGTGGACGGTGCCATCGTTTTGGGCGACGTGGAAATCAATGGTCCATGGGCGGAGGGCATCCGTCATCGTCTTGTAGGCGGCCCAGAATTCCTCATCGGAATAGCCTTCCTTGAGGAGGGCGTGTTCGGGCGCATTGATGCCAAGCAGGTAGAGATAAGTGTGGGCGAGATCCGCTTGGAAACCGACGGTGCCGGGCATGGCGGTGGCTTCCAGCAGATCGAGGACGTGTTTCCATGAGTGCATGGCACCCCAGCAGACTTCGCCTTCCGCGGCGAGACACTCGCCGTGCGCTTCGGCGATTTTTCCCGCCTCACGAAAAGTATCGGCGATTTTCCGGGTGTTGCCGGCTGGGTCCTTGGACCAATCGCTCACGGAACTTGCGGAATCGATGCGGATTACGCCGTATTCGCGGACGCCGTGCTCGTTGAAGATTTTCGCAATGCGGCAGGCTTTTTCCACGGCGAGGAGGAATTTGCCGCGAGCGGTGGCATCGCCCATGGCCGCATCGCCGACAGTGCCGGGCCAGATGGGAGCGACAAGCGAGCCGACCTTGAGGTTTTTGCTGGCGATGAGATCAGCGATTTTCCGGATGTCCGCTTCCGAGGCATCGGGATCGGTGTGAGGGTGGAAGAGGAAATAGTCCACACCGTCGTATTTGCGGCCGTTCACGTCAGCGGCGGCGGTGAGCTCGAGCATGTGCTCAAGCGAGATGGGCGGGTGATCGGTGCCGGGTTCTTTGCCGACGAGACCGGGCCACATGGCGTTGTGTAGTTTCATGGGAGAAGTTTGTTAGTTTTCAGTTTTTAGTTTTCAGGGGGAGGTCGCTGAATTATCGGCCGTTTTTGTAAGCGCCCATGGCGGGAGCATTTGGGTTCACCTCTGGGCCGAAGTAGCGCAGCGCGACAAGCGGCTCGGTGAGGGAGGTGTTTTTGAAGGTGACTCCGGCTTGTGCGGCGGACTCGGTGCAGAAGAACTCGTCGTTGGAAAGCTCGTTGAAGCGAAGGAGCTTCGGGCAATTGAGGCGTAGCTTGTTGGCGAAGCCCTCGCCTTGGACGACGATGAGCGAGTAGGCACCATTGTCCTTGAGGGTGACGCTTTGGCCGGGCTCTACGGTGAGTTCCTTGGCGGTGAAG
>JBBRIB010000347.1:0-3870 GCA_038221745.1 Verrucomicrobiales bacterium | reverse complement strand
TGCTCAAGGCCGTGCTTCAGATCGATCCAAACGATGCGCTGGCCCACCAGGCTTTGGCGAAGTTCTACCGCTCCCATGGCCAAGCGGAACCCGCGCTTTTCCATGCCAGCGAACGCCTGAAACTCAAGGGGGGCAGCGTGGCGGATTTCCTAAAACTCGCCGACGAATGGCTGGCAGCAGGAAACCCGAAAGCCGCGCGAGTATTGTTAGAAAAAGCGGTGTTCGATCAACCCGAGAATTGGCCGCTCTCCCAGCAATTGGCCATCGCCACCCGCCGGGACCCGGAGACCCGGGCGAAGGCAGCCCGGATTTTCCGCGAAGCTGAGTTGGTGAAACCGGCGGATGTGGCCTCTTCCCCCGACTTTCTGTTAGAGTCCGCGGAAGCCATGCTTGCCGAGGGCCAATCCAAAGCAGCCGAAGAACGCCTGCGTGGGGCCATCAAGGGTTTTCCCCCGGATGCCAAAAAAGAAACCGCCTCGGCCCTGCGACGGCTCGCCTCCATCTGGGAATCTGAAAATCGCAATGCGGATGCGGCAAAGTCCCTGCGCAAACGCGCGGACTCGCTCGATCCATAATTTTCCCGCTACTTCAAGCTCTGCGAAAATTGATCCTTCTCGGAAAGCGAAATCACAAAAGCCGTGAGCAGCTCGATGGTGTTCTTGATATCATCGAGGTGAGCGGTCTCCACCACGGAATGCATGCAGCGCAACGGCAGGGAAACCAAGGCACTTGGAATGCCTTCGCGGGAATGGAAAATTTTATCGGTATCCGTCCCCGTGAAGCGGCTGCTGGCTTCGTGCTGGATGGGGACTTTGCCTTTCGCCGCGCAATCAATGAGGCGCTGGACCACATGCGGATGATTGGCGGTGCCATGGGAGAGCGTGGGGCCTCTGCCGAGTTTCACCGAACCGAATTTAATTGGGTCTATCCCCGGCGTATCCGTGGCGTGGGTGACATCGAGGCAGACGCAAAGATCCGGCTTGAGCCGATAAGTGGCCATCATCGCGCCATTGCCGCCGATTTCCTCCTGCACGGCATTGAGGCAAACGACGGTGAAAGCGGGTTTCTTTTTGATACTGGCGAGGCGTTTCATCACCTGGGCAATCATGTAACTACCGATGCGGTTATCGAGAGCACGGCCGATGAGGCGCTTGTTTGCCAGCTCCATCGGCCCATCCTGATAGATCGCGGGATGGCCCACCCGCAGCCCGAGCGAGGCGACCTCTGCCGAACTGGAAGCACCGACATCCACCCATAAATCATGCACGGCGGGAGCTTTTTCCTGCCCCGCCTCATCGCGACGGAGATGAATGGCGGTGTTCCCGATGATGCCGGAGACGGAGCCTTTATCACCCAGAATCGTCAAGCGGCGGCCACGGGCGGTGGCTGCATCCGAGCCGCCCACGCGGTCGATGCGTAGGAAGCCTTTTTCATCGATGTGTTTGATCATGTAGCCGATCTCATCCGCGTGAGCCTCCAACATCACGATGCGTTCGCTCTTGCCCGGCAAGGTGGCCCAGGTGGAGCCATAAGCATCACACGCCACTTGCGGCGCGTAGGACTTGATCCAATCCGCCCACACCTGCTGCCCCCGCATTTCAAAACCCGTGGGGCTGGGTGTCTCGAGGAGGTGGAAGAGGAACTCGCGGTCGCTGGTGGTCATGGTGTGAAATTGGGGCCGGGAATTTATTCCGCGATTTGAAACGAATAGCAATCGTGGTGTGCGAAACTCTCGTCTCAGCCTGCCCGGGTGTCGGCGAACGCGTTTCGCCGCTCCTTGGATTTTTGTCCTGCACCTGGATCTGGAATTTGATCTCGCATCCCGACCGCTTTGGATTATAAATCCCTACATGCAGCCGTCAGAAACAACTCTCGGCCCGGTCTCTTGGGAACGCATGAGTGAAGGAATCGAAAAAGTCAAAGACCGCCTCCGGCGGGCTGCTTCCACGCTTGACGCGGCGGGCATCGACTATGCTGTCATCGGTGGAAATGCGGTGGCGGCGTGGGTTTCCAGGGTCGATGATTCCGTGGTCCGGAATACGCGTGACGTCGATCTGCTGGTCCGCCGGAATGATATGGATCGCATCATCCCCGCGATGAAAGCTGCCGGTTTCATCCACCGGACCGTCTCGATTTTGGGCGGAAAAGGGAAAATCGAGATGTTTCTCGACGGACCCGGTGCCAAGGCACGCGATGGAGTGCACCTCATCTTCGCCGATGAAAAGGTCAATGAGGAGGCCCTCGAACCCTCGCCATCCGTTGCTGAAATTGATCACACCCACCCGGATTTCAAACTGATCGACCTTGCGGCTCTGGTGACGATGAAACTCACTTCTTACCGCCGCAAGGATCAGGTCCATCTTCTGGACATGATGGAGATCGGCCAATTGGATGAAACCTGGCTGCCGCTTGTACCACCTTCTCTCCGCCAGCGCCTTCAGGATCTGCTCAATGATCCGGACGGCTGACAGCACCAAGGCGCTTGCAATAGGAACGAGAACGCAGCGCCCAAGCACGATCAATCCGACGATCCTTGGCATCCAGCGTTCCCCCTCTTTGGCATGCGGCCCACCTCGAAGTCGCGCTACCCGCGCGAAACAAACCATCTGCTGCTACGGCCTCAATTGCAACAAAACCCGCTCCAAAACCCCGCTCAGCCATGCGTCTTCCAATCAACAATGCAAAATCAACAAACTTCAAACCTCCTTCCTCAAATCCCTCACACTCCACAGCACCCCTGCCGCCGCTTCGCCCTTCCCTCGCCATTTCCTCGCGCCATCCATCCTCTTCTGCCCAAAGCGTTCACGCGACTTCTGGAACACCTCCTCCACAAAGCCCCGACTCCCAATCACCGCCCCATCCGTTAAATACCTCCGATTTTGCAGAGCGGCCCATCCAGTAATTGGCCGAGGCCGTTCATGTTTTCTGTCGTGGCCATGACAACAATTGTGGCTCAGGATCTCAGCTAGATCGATACATTAGTGGGTTTTGCAGGGGGGAGGATGAGGATCTATCGAATTGAATATTACAATCCTTGTCCTGGCCGGGACAAGAATTGTGAGACAATGACAGATAGCGTCCCTGCTTTACTTGCTGGATAACCCAAATGATTGTCCGAGCGGACGATGATCTCCGAGGGTGCGGGGGTGATTGTGACGAGTCCGAAGTCATTGCGGGTCCGTCCCTTTTCCTAATAGGACTTCCAGATTTCCTCCGTAATATTCTCGGCATCTGTCCCGAATAGGCCGGGAAGGATGTCCGCATGGGCGTTGAAAACTTTCAACTGAGAGGGTACTGGAGTTTGCTGAATCAAAAAGCAAGGATGGAGGCTGCGTCCTGTTTTTGCGGAAAGTCCATGCATTCGCGAGAGGGGCGTAAAGATTTATGAAGTTGGAAATGCTCCGTTTGTAACGCCTGCGGACATCGGCGGCGGGAATGAAGTGGCCGCCCATTTTGACACGCTGGGCGATGCGGCGGATGGCGAGTTCGGGGGAGGGTAGCCAGAGGTAATGGATTTCGATGGTGTAACCCAGCGCTTTTGCCCATTGGAGGGTGCGGGTGTAGGTCGTGCCGCTGAGGGTGCTTTCGAGGCCGAAGGAATTGCCGGTTTTGAGGCAACTGTCGATTCCATGAAGGAGGAGTTTGCCTGCTTTTACGGCGACCGCTAGGACATTGAATCGTGAGAGGCCGCGGGCGAGCTCATCCGTATTGAGGAATCGCGGGATGGGATCGAGCTGGCGGAGGTAGGCGCGGATCACTCGAATACTGCCTTGCTTCCAGTTTCGGTCATGCTAGCATATCTGCGTGCCAGAAATAGCTGCTACCCCGTCCAAGCGCGAATGGTCCGCCGTTCGTTGTTCCAGCTTGGAT
>JBBRIB010000346.1:0-3888 GCA_038221745.1 Verrucomicrobiales bacterium | reverse complement strand
GGTGTGGAGTATGGGAAGAAAAATCCCTTCCCCAGTGAAGCATTGGACACCCTGGTCCTCAACGGCGAAGGCTCGGCCAAGGAAACTGTTCACCTCGAACTCGCACTTGCATCCTCCGGCCTCTCCTACGAACCCGGTGATTCCCTCGCAGTGGTTCCGGTGAATGCCCCAGACATCATCAAGGCCCTCCTCCAAGCCGCCAAGCTCAAAGGGACGGAAGAAATCGAAGTTAAAAACGTTGGTCGCAAGTTCCTTGCAGATGCCCTGCGCGAAGACTTCGATATTACCGCACTTTCCCGCGCAGTCCTTACCAAGCTCGCCGAAGCGGCGGACTCCGCCACCCTCCGCGAACTTCTTGGAGAAGATGCCAAAGAGCGTCTCAAAGATTATAACGACGGCCGTGAAATCGTTGATGCCATCACCGATTTCGCACCGAACGGCCTCACCGCAGAGGCTCTCACCGGGATCTTCAGAAAACTTCCACCGCGCCTTTACTCCATCGCATCAAGTCCCTTGGCCCATCCCGATGAGGTCCATCTCACCGTCGCCGCCGTCCGTTACGAGACCAATGGTCGCTCACGCAAAGGCGTCTGCTCCACCTATCTCGCGGATTTGGTGAAATCCGGCGATCATGTTTCCGTGTTTGTGCAGCCTAACAAAAACTTCAGGCTCCCCGCCGATGGCTCCACCCCCGTCATCATGGTCGGCCCCGGCACTGGCGTGGCACCATTCCGCGCCTTCGTAGAACACCGCGCCGCACTTGGTAGCTCGGGGAAAAACTGGCTCTTCTTTGGAGACCAACATTACACCTACGATTTCCTCTACCAACTCGAGTGGCAGGAACACCTTAAAAATGGCGCTCTCACCCGCTTGGATGTCGCCTTCTCCCGCGATCAACCCGAGAAAGTCTACGTGCAGGACCGCATGATCTCCCAAGCCGAGGAACTTTACGCATGGCTCGAAGAAGGTGCGCACTTCTACGTCTGTGGCGATGCGAACCGCATGGCTCACGATGTCAACGAAGCCCTCATCTCCATCGTCGAAAACCAAGCCGCCATCTCTCGCGAGGCAGCCGAGGCCTACGTCGAAGCACTCAAGAAATCCAAACGCTATCAACGCGACGTTTACTGAAAATTTCCACCATTGACCCACCACTCCCATGTCTGAGAAAAAACTTGCCATAAACGAAGGCATCAAGACTCGCAGCCACTACCTCCGCGGCACCATCGAAGAAGGCCTAGCAGATCTCTCCACCGGCGCCATGACCGAGGACGATCAACAGCTCCTCAAATTCCACGGCACCTATCAACAGGACGATCGCGATCTGCGTGTAAACCGCCGCAAACACCGCCTCGAAAAAGCCTTCTCCTTCATGATCCGCATCCGCGTGCCGGGTGGAGTCGCTACTTCCGAACAATGGTTGGAGACGGATCGCCTCGCCACCCAGTTTGCCAACGGCACCATCAAGCTCACCACCCGCCAGGCCTTCCAGTTCCACGGCATCATCAAGACCAATCTCAAGCGCACCATCGCGGAAATCAACCAAGCCGCCATGGACACCATCGCCGCTTGTGGCGATGTGAACCGCAACGTGATGTGCAATCCGAACCCGCACCTCTCCCACATCCACGCCCAAGCCCTCAAGACGGCTCAGGATATTTCCACCCATCTCACACCCCAGACCCGTGCCTATCACGAAATTTGGTTGGACGGTGAAAAGATCGAGTCCAGCGAGGAAGAGATCGAGCCGATCTATGGCAAGACCTACCTGCCTCGGAAGTTCAAGATCACAATCGCCGTGCCACCCTCGAACGATGTGGATATCTACGCAAACTGCCTTTCCTTCATCGCCATCGTCGAGGCCGGGAAACTCGTTGGCTACAACGTCGCCGTCGGCGGCGGAATGGGTTCCACCCACGGCAATGATGCCACCTACCCTCGCATCGCCGATGTCATCGGCTTCTGCACACCAGAGCAAGTGGTGGACGTCGCCGAGAAGGTCGTGATCGTGCAGCGCGATTTCGGCGATCGTTATGATCGCAAGCACTCACGTTTCAAATACACAGTGGATGACTACGGTCCCGCATGGATCCTCGCGAAAATCAACGAGTATCTCGGCTACGAGCTCGGCCCCGTGCGCGACTTTACCTTTGAAGACAACGGCGACCGCTACGGCTGGATAGAGGATGAAAACGGGAAATCCCATCTCACCCTTTACATCTCCAACGGACGGGTGTTGGACACGCCTTCCTACCCGATGCGCAGCGGCCTCCGCGAGATTGCCAAAATCCATGACGGAGACTTCCGCCTCACGGCAAACCAGAATCTCATCATCGCGAATATTTCTAAAGAGAAGCGCCCGGAAATCGAGCGGCTGTTGGAGCATTATGGAATCAAGGACAGCCACTTGAAGAGTGCCCTTCGTCTCAACTCCATGGCCTGCGTGGCTCTGCCAACCTGCGGCCTCGCATTGGCCGAGGCCGAGCGCTACTTGCCGGACCTCATCACGGATCTCGAAGAATCCATCGAGGAGAATGGCCTTCGTCATGATGCCATCACCATCCGCATGACGGGTTGCCCCAACGGCTGTTCCAGGCCCTTCATCGCGGAAATCGGCTTTGTGGGTCGTGCTCCGGGCCGCTACAATGTTTATCTCGGCGGCGGCTTCGCGGGCCAGCGTTTGTCCAAACTCTACCGCGAGAGTGTGGCGGGTGAGGAAATAAAGTCCCTGCTTGGACCTGTGATCACCCACTACGCCAAAGAGCGCAAAGAAGGCGAGCGCTTCGGCGATTTCTGCATCCGCGCGGGCTATGTGAACGCCACCATCCAAGGCCCGGACTTCCATCAAAATATCAAACCGGAAGCACTCGCTGCCGTCTGAATTTTGTTTCCAACAAAGCTCCATCATGGAAGCACTCAAATTCATCGATCCCACGGCACCAGCGGCAGCTCTTGGTGCCGTGGCTCTATCTGCTACCCTCGCACCGCTGCGGGCAGGCGAGCGCATCCGCCAACTCCACTCCCAGCTTGGGAAGCGCCTCGTCGCCACCACCAGCTTCGGCCTTCAGGCCGGGGTGATGCTCCATCTCATTCACGAACACGCGCCCAAGATTCCCATCGTTTTTATCGATACCGGATTCCTGTTTCCCGAAACCTATCAATACGCGGAAGAACTCAGCACGAAATTCGATCTCGATCTCCGCATCTATCAACCCACTATCTCCGGCGCCCGCATGCAGGCGCTCTGGGGAAATCTTTGGGAAAATGGCCAGGACGGGGCCGATCGCTACGGCCTCCTCACCAAGATCGAGCCCATGAACCGCGCTCTCAGCGAAACCGGTGCCGATGTCTGGTTGAGTGGTTTGCGCCGCTCCCAATCGAAGTCCCGCGAAGATCGCCCCTTCGTGGAGCAACAGAAAAAAACCCTCAAAGCCTATCCCATTCTCGATTGGGCGGATGCCCAAGTGGATCTCTATATTCACCAAAACAACATCCCACGCCACCCCCTCGCCGCCCAGGGCTATCTGACGATGGGCGACTGGCACAGCACCCGCCCCACTGTCGATGGCGACGCCGAATCATCCCGCTTTGATGGCGAGAAATACGAATGCGGCCTCCATCTCGATTCCGGAACTCCAGACTTCCAGATCTAAGGCTACGGTGCTTTCAAGAGCACCGGCAGCGGCGGCTTTACACTTGAGGAAGTTCCTTGGGTTTTTGCTGCGGCAAATGCTGCAGCAAGCGCCAGGGCGCAAATGATGATTTTGGTGGTGTTCATAGGGGGAAAATAACGGGAGGGGGTTTCAATAGGTGAATTACCTAGCTGCCCGGAGTCGCGGCATCAAGCAAATTTTCGGATCTCCCGGATCGTGGCGGCGGATTGCATCC
>JBBRIB010000345.1:0-3898 GCA_038221745.1 Verrucomicrobiales bacterium | reverse complement strand
ATGCTGGAAAAACTGCTCGGAGATTGACCGAGGGCATCACGGATGACACGAGCCGCTGTATTTCTGGTAGCCAACATGACAACGTCGCGGTTAAAATAGCGCTCTCATGTCAGTCCATGGGTTTTGACACCATGAAACTTGCTCTCTTTTGCACAGCGCTTCTCGTTCCCGTGGTAGCCGTACATGCCGAGCCGGTCAAACAAGGCGAGGCGGTCGTTCGTCTGCTGAATTTGTTCGCCTTGCGGACCGATGCCCTTGCCGTCGCAAATGCAGGAAAACTGCTGAGTCAGGGTGCTTCCCCGTCGGTGGCTCTTGCTGCGGATCCTCACGCCCCGCTCTCATCTTTGGGCGGGTGGAACAGTCCCGATACTACCCGCTCTCTCGCCAGACAGCTTGGAGAATACGTCGCGGAACACTCCGTTGAATTCGCAGGCGGGCTGCCCAATCCGTCATCTATCCAGGACCCTCTGCGGCTCGAAGCGTTCTTCGAAGGATTGTATCAACCGACTCTGGGAGTTTCCGGAAGTGCCAGTTACTTCCAGCGAGATCTCGCTCGCCTCTTTTCTCTCCTCGACGATTCCTGGCTGGATGCGGCTGCTGCCTGCGGAGCATCAAACATTCAACAATTACTGCTCACCCATCGCGGAGATCTACGAACCTTGCTCCGATTCTATCAGGAATCGAAAGACGAAACATCTCTCCTTGTTCTTGGTGAAACGCTGGCCAGTTACTCCGTGGCCTACCGCCAAATCGAGCCTCGCGAATTCCACCGCCGGACGCTTGCACTGCTGTTGGCGGGATCGCTCGGCGCGCCGAACTCCGAGCCCGACGAGAATCTGACCATCGTCACTACCGCCGCCCAATGGAACCTCGAACATCCCGGACTGATGGATCTGTTACGGGATCTGCGCGACCCGGCAGCTTTGTCGTTGCTGGAAGCCGCGTTGCTCTGGTCGAAGGACCGGGAAACATCGATGAAACAGCTCGCCTCGATCCATTGGGTCTCTCCCACGACACGGGCCCGTCTCGGCATGGAGCTTTTCCAGAATTCCTCTCTATCCGAATCCGAAGCCGTGCCCCTCATCCGTTTGCTGCCCTCCGAGATGCTCAACGGTTGCTTGAAACTTTCAAAATCCGGGGAAACTTCAGACCGCCAGACCAAGCTTGAAGGATGGATCGCGACCGAACTCGGTTCGCGAACTGACAACGGGAAGGCGGCCAAATGAACGCGCGACGCGTCTTCCAAGTTGCTTCCTGTCTATTCCTGATTGTGGCGGCTTCTTGCGTATTTCTCGCTTCGAGGCTGCCAGATTCCGGTGCGCGCATCCCGGTTCATTGTGCCAATGGCAAAATCGGCTATATCGATGGTGATGGCCGGATGGTGATTGCTCCAGTTTGGGACTCCGCAACTCCATTCGGATCAGATCATCGAGCCTTGGTCTCGTTCACAAAAAAACCCGGCATGATCGAATCACTTTTCATTCGCTGGATTCTGAAGTCCTTTAGTTTTCCGAGAACGCTTTACTATCGAATCGACAGGCAAGGCAACCTCACAGCCGTCGATCCTCCCCTCGTCGGTCCTTTGCTTATCGAGACGGGATCAATCCGTTCGGACGAAATGGCATTGGTCGAAAAGGGCTCGGAATTTCGATGGCTACTCGGGGATGGGAGTTCGGCCTTTCCGGGAAGCTGGCAGCAAGCGAAGGATTTCCAGAGGGAAGACCCTGCCGCAGTGTTAGAAAACCGCCGCTGGGGGTTTATCAACCGCAAGGGAGAGAACGTCATTCCCTGCCGCTGGGATGATACCCTCGGCTTCGACGGAGATGGCAGAGCCTGTGTGGCGATCGGCAGAAAATGGGGCGCGATTGATCGGGAAGGACGCCTCGTAGTTCCACTTCACTTCAAATCGCTCACCGGATTCGATGAGGCTGGTTTATCACCAGCGGAATTGGCCAGTGGCTGGGGATTCATCGATAGGGAAGGGAAAATCGCGATTCCTTTCCGCTATCAAAAGACCGAACCTTTTGATCGCTTCGGCATGGCGAAAATTCAACTGAGTGTTGATCGCGCGGACCATCTCAGCGGTTGGATCGGTCGCAATGGCAAATCCATCGTTGATCCTCGCTACGAGGCAGACACCCCGGTATGGGCACCGAACTTCACCAACCATGAACTGCTGCCCGTGATCGAATCCGGAAACGCCGGTCTCATCGACCGCAAGGGCCGGGCGGTCGTTGCCAGCGCCCATGGAGAATTGAAGCCTGTTGTTGATCCAATCGCACCCGGCGCTTTTTGGATCACCACGCTTCCTTACCGGTCGTTTCATTCTCCAGGTGGAAAGACACGGCCACCCTTTCAACCGGCATGCCATGACTCCGCTGGAACTCTTATTTGGAGCGGCAAGACGCTAACAACAGCGACGACTTATACCATCGTTGCAGGCATTTCGGGGTTGATCTCCGCCTTTATGTTCGTGGCCGGGAAACGAGCTACGGGCTGAAGGCGAAAAGCGAGGGGTGAAACTATAAAGTGCCTGATCGATACAGACACTTGCATCCACTTCATGAAAGGCAGGCCCGGAGTGCTCCCCATCCTAGGAGGAACAGGAGGGCTTGATCGAACTTCGGCGGCGAAAATCATCGTTCATTAAATTTGTGTGCGAAGCGGGATTGGCGTGACCGTTTCAGAACTCTGCGAATGCAAAACAGCGATTACAAGAGACAGAAATCATCAGAAATTTGTTTGCGAGGATGGCGCATCGCGGGAGGTGCCGCTGGCGGCGCATTTGAGTGAACGCTGGGTGCTGAAGGTCCAGAGCGAAGGTTTGATTTTAATCGTCTATGGGGTTCACAAGATGCTGAAAGGAGAATTCGGCGAAGTCGCGAGTGTTCCGAGTGTGGAAGGTGGTTACGCCGTTGCCGAGCAGAGTGATGGCGAGGATGCGATCAAAAATGCGGGCGGAAGCATGGTCGGAGCCAGCCATGGCTCCGACGATTTTTTCCCAGAAATGAGTATCGTAGCCGCAGTGGAGGACACCGGATTCCTCGCGCAGGAAGCGGATCTGGTGGAGAGCGGCGGAGGGGCCAAGCGGGCGCTCAAGAATCCGGGGATTCCGCAGTGCGCGGTAAAACTCGAAGAGGACTTGATCGCAGACGATCCATTCGGCCGGGGTTTCCAGCATGGCCTCATATACCTGCCGGGCGCGATCATGCTCGGTGCAGCCTTGGTTCACGGCGTAGATGAGAATATTTGTATCAAGGCTCTTCATAAATGGCCTCCCTCATTTCCGCTGCATTCACGAGGCACTTCCCTGCGTTCACCAGAGGAACGCTCTTTGCGGCTCTTGTTTCCTCGGGGAAACGCTCCAGCCAATGCTCGGTCGCCCGGCGGACGACCTCACTCACGGGCAGATCGACCTGTCCTGCGACTCGCCGCATTTTCCGCATCAAGGGATCGGGGAAAAGGATTTGGAGCTTTTGCATGGAGCCATGCTATCCATGGATGATTGAATCCTCAAGGTAGAAATTCAGGCAAGAGGCGAAATTTCCTGCTACTCCGATTACATTTCCTTAGCTGCAAAAGACTTCGACCGGGGCGACGAAGCGCTGTCGGGCGAGGATGCGTGAGACGGCCGCCACGAGTTTCGGGTAATCCTTGCACTCGCGATAGTTCGTAACGGTGAGCTTGGGGCGTTGGCTCATCGGCGAAGCTTGTGGGGCATCATGCGGTGGGTTCCTTTCACTAATTGCAATGGAAAGCTATTTCCGCCACAGCCAGCGCAGGGTTTCAGGAAACATGGTCCCGCCGTCCTTGCCGGAATGCGCACCCTGCGTCCAGACGTAGCGGTGATCATACTTGGCGAATTTGAGCGCCGCTTGCATTTGCATGTTCCCCAGAG
>JBBRIB010000344.1:0-3907 GCA_038221745.1 Verrucomicrobiales bacterium | reverse complement strand
TCCCGCATACTCCCCTTGGCCCCCCCACACCATGGATTTCCAATCTCAACCCACAAATTTAGAGCACCCCGCAAACAGCCATGATCGCTGGACTGACAAGTTCGAACGACAGGCCACCTTGAACCCTGATCAAACCGCGGTCGTCAGCGGAAACCGGGCACTCAGCTATCGCGAACTGAGCGAGTCTTCCAATCGCATCGCCAACCTTCTGCGTGAATCCGGAATCAAGCGGGGCGATTTTGTCGGGCTCGGTTTACAACGTTGTTTGGAACTTCCCGCTGCCCTTTTGGGAATCTTGAAAGCAGGAGCGGCTTACATCCCGCTCGATCCGAGTTACCCGAGCGCTCGAATCGAGCAAATGATCGAGTCCGCGAAAGTGAACCTGGTGGTGACGCAACAAAACCGTGCTGAGCGATTTCCGAATGTGAAGATTCTTTGCATCGATTCAGGAGTTCTCTCGGAAGTTTCCAAGGACGCCCCTTTGACCGAGCGAGGAGATGATGATCTGATCTATGCCATTTTCACTTCCGGCTCCACGGGAAAACCGAAGGCGGCTTCCGTCTATCATCGGAGTTTTGAGAATTTGCTCCACTGGTATGCTGTCGAGCTGCAACTCGGCAGTTGTGATCGCACGCTGGTGATCAGCTCACCCAGCTTCGATCTCACGCAGAAGAACTTTTTCACTCCGCTGATCACGGGCGGCACCCTCGTCCTCGATGATTGCCAGACCTATGATATCGCACGCATCACAAAGCTCATCCGCGATCACGCGGTGACTTTGATCAACTGCACCCCAAGCGCGTTCTATCCGATAGTGGATGCTGCGGCATCGGGTGAATACCAGGCGCTCTCGTCCTTGCGCTTTGCCGTTCTTGGCGGCGAGCCTATTGCGGTTCAGCGGCTGAGGGCATGGTTGGAACACCCGAACTGCCGGGCTGAGGTGGTCAATTCCTATGGGCCGACGGAGTGCACGGATATCTGCCTCTTCCACCGTCTCCATCGCGGCAATCTCGATGAGCATTCGTTTGTGCCGTTAGGAAAGGAAATCCCTCATGTGGAGGTGACCCTCCGTGATTCCTCGTTCGAAATCGTGCCTGATGGTGAAATTGGTGAAATCTGCATCTCGGGTGCGGGAGTGGGAGCGGGCTATCTTCATGATCCGGTCCGGACCGCTGAGGTTTTCATTGATGGATCCTACCGCACGGGCGATCTCGGTAAGCGCCATCCTTCTCAAATCATCGAATTCCGGGGCCGCGCCGACCACCAAGTGAAGATCAATGGCTTCCGCATCGAGCTGGGTGAAATCGAAATCGCGCTTCAGCAACATGAAGCAGTCAAAGAGGCCGTGGTTCTCGCAAACGGGGATCGTCTGATTGCTCATGTGCAAGGGAATCCCGGGAAAGATGAACTCAAGGAGTTTCTTTCTAACAAAATTCCTGCCTACATGGTGCCCAACGAGTATCACTTCGTGGAAATTTTCCCTCTAACACCCAATGGCAAGGTGGATCGGCTCGCGCTGCAAAAAACAGAGAAACAAGTCGCATTCGCAGCGGCCACCGGTGCTGGCATGGAGTCGCAGGTTCTCCAGCTTTGGAGCGAAGTCCTGGGCCGGACCGTGACGGATGAAACCGCGAATTTCTTCGATCTGGGAGGAAGCTCCATCCACATCGCCATCGTGCATGTGAGACTCATGGAGCTCACGGGGCGGCTGCTTGCCATCACCGAGCTTTTTGCCCTGCCCAATGCACGCTCAATTGCAGAATACCTCTCGCCCCAAGGCGACATGCGTGCTACCCGTAGCGCGGCAGAGCGAGCGACGCTTGCGCATGCGAGCTTCTCAAGATTCCGCCGTCCTTCCTCGAAATGATAGATGATTCCACAGCCCCTGAAGCCGTCGCCGTGATCGGGATGGCCGGTCGTTTTCCCGGAGCACGGTCTCCAGACGAGTTTTGGCAGAATCTGATGGCGGGTAAAGATGGGATCACCCGGTTTCCAAGCCGCACCGAGACCGATGGCAGCCAATACGTGGGTGCCCGCAGTGTCTTGGAAAATCCGGATCTGTTTGACGCCTCATTCTTCGGGATCTATCCCAAAGAAGCCGAGCTGATGGATCCCCAGCACCGGGTGTTTCTCGAATGCGCCTGGGAGGCACTGGAAGATGCTGGCTATGATCCGCATGTTTACCCCGGAATGATCGGCGTTTACGCGGGCTTGAGCCTGAACACCTATCTGCTTCATAACCTTGGAACGGGCGGAGAATTGGCTGAAAACTATCAGGTTTCCGAGTATCAAACGATGCTGGGAAATGACAAGGATTTCCTTCCTGTCCGCGTGTCCTACAAGCTCAATCTGCGCGGCCCGAGCATGGCCATTCAGAGCGCTTGTTCCACCTCGCTGGTCGCGATTTGCCAAGCCGCCACCGCGCTTCTCACCTACCAGTGTGACATGGCTCTCACGGGCGGAGTCTCCATCAGTTTCCCCCAGCAGCGGGATTACCGTTTTCAAGAAGAAGGCATGGTTTCCCCCGATGGCACCTGCCGCGCCTTCGATGCGGATGCGGCAGGCACCGTCTTCGGCCACGGCTGTGGAGTCGTGCTGCTCAAGCGCCTGAGCGAGGCCGTTGCCGACGGCGATCCGATCCTGGCGGTAATCAAGGGCTGGGCCGTCAACAATGATGGCTCCGATAAAATCGGTTTCGCGGCACCCGGGCTCAACGCACAAGCGGAAGTCATCGCCCTCGCGCAAGCATCCGCCGGCGTGACTCCATCAGATATTTCCTACATCGAAGCGCACGGCACTGGAACACCGCTGGGTGATCCGATAGAAATCGCCGCGCTGACCAAGGCCTTCCGCCAAGGTGGCTGCGACGAGAATTCCTTCTGCGCCATCGGCACCGGGAAAACCCACATCGGCCACTTGGATTGTGCGGCTGGCGTCACCGGATTGATCAAGACCATCCAGCAGCTGCGCCACGAAAAAATCCCCGCACTCCTCCATTTCAAGACCGCCAATCCGCGCATCGATTTCGCAAACAGCCCTTTCGTTCCTGTCAGCGAAGATCGCGATTGGAAGACCGGTGGAAAAACCCGGATGGCGGGCATCAGCGCTTTCGGCGTGGGCGGGACCAATGCGCACATCGTGTTGGAAGAAGCGCCTGCGGCGATTAAGACAACGCCGGGCCGCAAACAAAATTTGTTTGTGCTATCCGCGAAATCCCCTGCGGCGCTGGACGCCATGGCAATCAAGCTGGCGGACTTTATTGAAAGCGAAAATCCCGATCTAGCAGACGTTTGCTACACCCTGGCGACAGGTCGGCATGCCTTCACGCAACGCCGCGTCATCATCGCCGCTGACCGGGATGAAGCGATCGCAAAACTTCGCGAGCCCGGGAAATCGATCAGTGCTGGCAAGAACGCACTGCGCCCGGCATTTCTCTTTCCCGGTCAAGGCTCCCAATACCCGGAAATGGGACGGGAGATTTATGATTCCGAGGCGGTTTTCCGCACGGCCATTGACGAATGCGCCACGCTGCTGCGCCCGCTGCTCCAGCATGACATCCGTGCGACGCTTTTTCCATCAGACCATGAGCGCGAGAAAGCGGAGCGGGACATCCACCGCACCGCTCTCACCCAGCCGTGCATCTTCGCCATCGAATACGCTCTCGCGAAACTCTGGATCTCCTGGGGTGTGAAACCCGCACTCCTGATCGGCCATAGCATCGGTGAATACGTGGCAGCCGTCATCGCAGAGACCTTCAAGCTGGAGCACGCGCTGCAACTCCTCGCCACTCGTGCCCGGCTGATGCAAGAGCTACCAAGCGGCGATATGTTAGCCGTGAGAGCCAGCGCGGAAAGCCTGACACTCCCTGAAGGAGTCGAAATCGCCGCCATCAACAGTCCGCAGCTCT
>JBBRIB010000343.1:0-3908 GCA_038221745.1 Verrucomicrobiales bacterium | reverse complement strand
GACCGCTTCGTAGGATTTCCTGGAGCGGAGGTAGTGAAGCAAAAAATCGCCATGCTTTCCGAAGGGATTACCCCGAGTGCCCCACAGGCCAAGGCGGTTGAACCCAAGGGCGAAGTGAAACCCTTCTCCAAAGATTGGATGCCCCCGGGAATTGAGCGCCGTTAGGCCGGGATCCATCGGTTCAAGACTCGGATTTTCAAGGGCTCGAGGATTATCCCCGTGTAAGTACTTGCCGGACCGGTGCGTAGCGACTTCTGTTTTCATGAGACTTCTTAGAAACACGACAATTTTCATCTACGCATGCAGCCTCCTTTGGCCGCTGTGCGCCCTTGCGAAGGAAGTCACATTCAACCGTGATATCAGGCCCATTTTCACCAAACATTGCACGGCATGCCACGGTGGAGTCAAAGAAGCAGGCGGAATCTCCTTGGTGTTTCATGATCGCATTTTGCAAGAAGGAGAATCAGGCAACACCGCAGTGGTGCCGGGAAAACCCGAAGCCTCAGAGCTGATCAAACGTGTCAAAAGCACCGATCCCGACTACGTGATGCCACAGCCGAAACACGGGCCTGCGCTCGCAGTGAAAGAAATCGAATTGTTAGAGCAATGGATCGCCCAAGGCGCAAAATGGGAAGAGCATTGGTCATTCGTGGCTCCCAAAGAGATTCCGGTCACAGATTTAAAGGACGTAAAATGGGCCACTCAGCCTCTGGATCGCTTCGTGCTTCATGGCATCGAGGCTGCGGGACTCGCCCCTTCCGCTGTAGCGGAGCCGGGCGAGTGGCTGCGGCGTGCGAGCTTCGATCTCATCGGACTCCCGCCTTCGGTTGAGCTTTTGGATGAATTCATCGCGGATGTGAAATCAGATCCTGCCCAAGCACATGAGCGGATGGTGGATGAATTGTTGGCATCGCCCTCCTTCGGTGAGCGCTGGGCCACCGTCTGGCTGGATCTCGCACGCTTCGCGGATACATACGGTTTTGAAAAAGATCCGCACCGTGATATCTGGCCCTATCGGGATTGGGTGGTGCGCGCCTTCAATCGTGACATGCCTTATGATCAATTCACCATCGAACAACTCGCTGGCGACCTTTTACCGAATCCCACCGCGGATCAATTGTTGGCAACCGCCTTCCATCGCAACACCCAGACCAACTCGGAAGGCGGCACCGATGATGAAGAATTCCGGGTAGCCGCAGTCATCGACCGGGTTAGCACCGTCTGGACCACTTGGCAGGCAACCACCTTCGGATGTGTGCAATGCCATTCCCATCCCTACGATCCTATCAAACATGATGAATTCTATAACTTCATGGCCTTTTTCAATGAAAGTGAAGATACCGATCTGAATGATGATTTCCCGAAAATGCGCCTCGCCAACGATCCGGCGAAACGGGATTTACTCGTGCAGCTGGAACAGGAAAACCGCAATCTCAGACACGAACTCAACGCCGCAGCAAAGGATTTGGCCATTGGCGAATGGAAGACGTTGGATGAAATTGAGTTCAAACCTGAACATGGCACCCTGCATGCCGCGGATGGCGGTTTCATCATCAGTGAGGGAACCCTGCCCTTCGGCAGCACACATCGTGTGTCTGGTAAAGCCCCGGTGATCGATGCATTGCGCCTGAGCATTTTCCCGAAGAATCCCGATTCCAAAACATGGCCCGAAATGGGCGCCATGGTCACTCAATTTACCATGGAAAAAATCTCCGCGACCGGGGAACGACGGCAAATCGAAATCGCCGATGTATTTGCTGACTATCTGGTAGGCCCATTTGATCCACTCAGTGTCCTTGCAGGTGATGGGATTGGAGAGAAGTTCAAGAAGTTTCTCTCGCCAAGGAATTGGCAAGGAGGTCCGGGTGTGGGCGCGACGGGTGGCGTGGGCGAGTTTCCAAAACTCTTCGGGCCAAGGTGGTTTATTTTTGTCCCGCACGAGCGCTTGGAACTGCTGGATGGCGAGCGAATGGAGATCTCAATGAAGCAGGATGCAAGAGCGGGCGAGAGCCAAGGCACCCATTTGAGAAGATTCAAAATCGAAGTATCTGCCAACGATGCTTGGCAATCACTGCTTAAAGATCCGAGCCGCAAAGAAAAGTGGAATGCCTTTGGCGCGAGACAAGAGCAGATCAAGGCGATCAAAGCGATGGAGGTGCCTGTCATGCGTGAACGGGCGACGGAAGGCAGCCGTGAAACCCGCGTCTTCATCCGGGGAAACCGCATCACCAAGGATCAAATCGTGACCGCTGGAGTGCCTGAGCTTCTGCATGGATCTTTCCCCAAAGAAGGAACCGTCACGCGGCTTGATATGGCCCGCTGGATCACCAGTAAAGAGAACCCCCTCACCGCACGAGTGATCGTGAATCGACTATGGGGACAATTGTTTGGCAGTGGGATTGTCGAAAGCATGGAAGACTTCGGAACCTCTGGCACCATGCCCAGCGACCTCGCGCTATTAGACCACTTGGCCCTGCGTTTTGAAAACGAGAATGCTTGGTCGATCAAGAGAACCTTGCGCGAAATGGTGCTTTCTTCCACCTATCGCCAAACCCACCGCGTCTCCAAAGAACTCCTGGAGAAAGATCCCAAAAATCACTTGCTCGCGCGAGGCCCGCGCAATCGGCTGAGTGGTGAAATGATCAGGGATCAGGCACTTGCCGTTTCGGGTTTACTGAGTCCCAAACTGTTCGGGCCACCGGTATTCCCGCCCCAGCCCAAAGGCGTTTGGGGTTCGGTTTACAGCGGTGCCAAATGGACTGAATCCACTGGCGAAAACCGCTACCGCAGAGGTCTCTACACCTACACAAAAAGGACCAGCGGTTTTCCGGGCCTCCTCACCTTCGATGCGCCGAGCCGCGATGTCTGCTCCCCGCGGCGGATTGTAAGCAACACTCCCCTGCAAGCCTTGGTCACGATGAATGATCCCGCCCACATGGAAGCTGCGGCTGCACTTGCCAAGCGGATGAAAGCGAAGAGCCAGGATCTTCGCGAACAAATCGCCTACGGCGCCCGTGCCAGCACCCAAAGCCCGTTCGATACTCCGATGCTCGATGATTTGGTAAAACTCTATCAGGAACTCAAGACCACCTATGATACCTCGCCCGAGGAGGCGAAAAAAATCGGTGACGATGCACCACTGGTAATCATCGCCAATACGCTGATGAACATGGATGCCGCCCTTTCAAAATAACCTCATTCACGATCATGAAGGATTACCTCCAAGCTGAACTCCGCCACGCCAACATCCAGCACGTCACACGGCGGCATTTCCTCTCAAAATGCACTACCGGTCTGGGCGCGATGTGGCTCTCTACCCTCGGCGAGAAGGCATGGGGTGCTGGTGCCCCACTCCTCAAGGACCCTGCAAATCCACTTGCCCCCGCTCTGCCGATCCTTCCGGGCAAGGCCAAACGGGTGATCTATCTCCACATGGCGGGTGCGCCCTCCCAGCATGAACTTTTTGACTACAAGCCCGAGTTGAAGAAACTCAACGGTCAACCCTGCCCGCAGGAATACCTCGAAGGTAAACAATTCACCTTCATCCAGGGAACACCTAAAATGTTAGGTCCACTCTATGATTTCAAACAATATGGGCAAAGTGGCGCATGGGTATCCGATCTTCTACCCCATTTCTCAGCCGTGGTGGATGATGTGTGTTTTGTGAAATCCATGCACACGGATCAATTCAACCATGGCCCCGCCCAGCTCTTGGTTCACACCGGTAGCCAGAACCCTGGCGCACCGTCTATCGGTTCGTGGGCCACCTATGGTCTTGGTTCGATCAATCAGAACCTCCCGGGCTTTATTGTTCTAACATCCGGCGGCAATAATCCGGATGCTGGAAAATCCGTTTGGGGTTCCGGCTATCTTCCCTCGGTCTATCAAGGCGTGCAATGCCGCTCCGA
>JBBRIB010000342.1:0-3960 GCA_038221745.1 Verrucomicrobiales bacterium | reverse complement strand
CTGGAATCCTACTTCGTGAGGAACTCCCGCAACTCCACACATCGATTTTTAACGGCGGCATCTACATGACCCCACCGACTCATTCCTGCCTTCAGCTGCAGCTTGCTGCCCGCTTCGCGGTCGATACCGGCAAAAAACACCTCCCGGGTCACTGAGTCAACGACCTCGGTCTCGACCGTTGCAGACCCCGCTCCGGGGTTACGCCCTCTCGCAGCACCTGCCACAGTACCGAGCATGCCCACATACGGCAGGTAGCCCGTTGCAAAGAACTTGGGATCTCCTGGGTGGAGATCGGTGATCGCGGCCCGAAGCGCGAGAGTCTTTTTTCCTTTCATCGAAACCAAGCTGAACCTTGTGCCTTGAAACTGATCCTGCAGTGATGACTGAAACAGACTCCTGAGCCGGTCCAGTTCTACCTGGGTGACTTTCTTTTTCTCCATCTCTACCGGTTGATAGACTTTCACCTCCTCAATGAAAACCTTATCATAATTCCTCAACTTGCCCATGTCTCCCCTGTAGGTCACCGCATCGCTGAATTTGGATTCCTGTTTCAGTCCTTTGTAACTCTTTAGAAAATTCTGGTCTCTGGAACTTGTGGCGGAGCAGCTGACCAGAAAAAGTCCGGCAAGACCTGTGATGCTGGCGCGGATGATGGATTTCACGGTGTGATGCATTGGGGTTGGTTGAGGGTATGAGCGTTCAATGAAGTGAACCTTCACCTATCGCTGGGAATTTTATTTTTCAACTCTTTTTCAATCGTTCCTCCATCTACCCGAGCCTCGCACCAAGCGCAGGGACTTTTCGGGAAAAAGCCCAAACCAGCATGGGAATAGCTGCAGAAGCAATCCGGCAACAATATCACCGCGCATTCGAAGACGCCGAGCGGGAGCACATTCGTCATACCATCGGTGAGGGCGGCAAACCGTGTTCTGAATGCAAACGTCATGGCGGCAACAACCGAGCGGCATGATCCGAATCTGGAAAAGATTCGGATGGTTAGATCATTTGTAGCGACGGTCGTCCGGGCCGATGCGACAAATCATAATTTATTTCCACTTCCGCTCTTATTTACTTGAAGTGCCGTGAGAAGGCACGACCTTGCATTCACAGATATTTTATAATTTCTATCCCCATCGAAATCGAATGAATCCATTCCCGCTCCTCCCGCCCCGCACCGGAGAGTCCGCCGTCAGAATATCAATGATCGGGACATCGCCGAAATCGACCGCATATTCCGCCGGGACCGTGCCTGAACGATCAGATCTATGAATTCATCCTCCGAAATAACCCTGACTTCACTTACAGGTGACGCCTTGGCACTCGGCGCGCACTGGATTTACAGCCAACGGGAGATCTTTGAGAAGATCGGCCCGGTCACTGGCTACTCGGATCCTGCCACCACCTATCACCCGGGCAAAGCAGCGGGCGATTTCACCCATTATGGAGACCAAGTCATGGTCCTTCTAAGATCGTTGGCCGCTCACGGGCGATTCAATCAAGCAGCATTCGCCGACGAATGGCGGCTGTTCTGGGAGAATCCAGCGACGTTGAGTTACCGAGACGGAGCGACCAAGACGACACTGGAGAACCTGCGGGCTGGCAAGCCGCTCGATGTCACTGCGTCTTCATCCAATGACATTGCCGGGGCCGCCCGGATCGCACCACTATTCCTGCTGGATTGGAAATCCAATGAAGACCTGGTTGCAGCTGCGAGAAGCCAAACCGCACTCACTCACGGAGACCCTTCCGTGATCGAGACTGCGGAGTTTTTCGCACGAGTCACGCTCGCAGTTCAGGAAGGGGCGGAAATCCGGGATGCCTTGCGAGAGGTCGCCATGCGCCCCCATTGGAAAGCCATTCCGGAGGAGTGGTTGGGCAATGCGCTGCAATCCGCAGATTCTGACAACTCCGACCTTGCTGCCGTCAAGGAGCATGGCCTCGGCTGCCACGTTTCCGATGCATTTCCCGCCATCTGCCATTTGTTGTTGCGGCACCCGGGCGACACCGGAGCTGCGTTGGCGGTCAATGTGGAAGCGGGGGGGGACAGTGCCGCCCGCGGTCTGTTTCTTGGCATGATTTACGGCGCCTCAAGCCACATGAAGAGCCCGCCCGCCGAATGGAATTCCGGTCTGCGTGTCCATGATGAGATCCAGCAACTCCTCCAGAAAATCAACTCCCATGCTTGAAACATTCGACCTCATCGTACTGGGCGGTGGCCGTGCCTCCTCCCTCGCAATCGCCGCAGCAAAAGCCGGCCTGAAAACCGCCCTGATCGAGCGGGATCTGTTAGGCGGCGTCTGCCCGAACCGTGGCTGCGTTCCATCTAAGCTGCTCATCGGTTTCGCCGAGGCCGCCACGCACGTCCGCCACGCGGATCGCCATTTCCTCGATGCCGAGTTTCGGGGTGCGGATTTGCAACGGATTTTCGACAGCGTGAACAGCTACGTCGCCGCCGTGGATCCGCGATACCAAGATCGCGTGGAAGGTGCTGGAGTGATTCTCATTCGGGGGGAAGGTCGCTTTGCAGGAATGAAAACCCTCGCAGTCGGCGGACGTGAGCTGACAGCGGAAAAGATCGTGGTTGCCACCGGATCGCGGCCTGCCAAGCCACCGTTCAACGATCTGCCCGTATGGACCAGCGACAGCCTCTTCCCCATGCGGGATCGACCGCCGCAGAGCCTGCTTGTGATCGGCGGCGGTTTCATCGGCTGTGAGATGGCCGCCTTCTTCGCCGCCGTGGGAACGCAAACAACCCTGCTCACGCGGGGTGATCGATTGTTAGGTCGGGAGGACGCTGATATCGAACGGGTTTTCCAGACGGAATTCGGACGGGCGGTCAAGACCCACTGCCATTCCACAATCAGCGGTTTGACCCATGACGGAGATGAATTCACCGTCATCTGCGACATTGACGGGGTGAAGGAGACCTTCAAGGCGGAGCGAGTGCTATTTGCCACGGGTCGCGTGCCCAATACCGAGGGTCTCAGCCTTCAAAGCACCGGTCTTGAGGTGGATGAGAAAGGGTTTCTGCCGGTAAACGAACATCTCGAAACCGAGGTTCCCGGCATTTTCGCGACCGGCGACGTGAACGGACGCCACATGCTCCAGCACGCGGCCTCTTTCGAGGTCCAGTATCTGCGGCAGAAGTTTCTCAAAGGCGGGTCTGGTCCCATCAATGAACGCCTGGTCGCACATGCCGTCTTTTCCCATCCCGAAGTGGCATCCATCGGTTTCACCGAAGACCAGCTCAAAGCGGACGGCACACCTTACGTTGCCGTATTTGAAGATTGGCTGGCAAGTGCCCGCGCGATGGCGATGCGTATCGACTACCCACGTCTCAAGCTTCTTGTTTCCCCGGCGGATTACTCTATCTTGGGTTGCCATCTCGTCGGCCCGGAGTCCGCCACCCTGCTGCATCAGGTCATGATGCTCATGCGGCTGAAAAACGATGTGCGCGAGCTGGCAAACATGATCTACATCCACCCCGCTCTCAACGAATGCCTGCTGGCAGCCGCCGTGAAGGCAGTGGGCGAGGTTAAACGACACCCAGCCAATATCTAACCCCCATAACCCGCGACGGTGTCGGAAAAGACGGTGGTGGATCCGCCTATCGATCACAGACACCACTGGGTGTGACTTCGCCTATCTGCACGGCGTGCAAGACAAAAATCAAGGAAGGGCGAAACGCGTTCGGTGGTGGTGGCGTTTTCGAGGAAGGCACCGATCACGATCCCCCGCACCAAAACCGGGTCAGCTCTGATCGGGTGGACCTGCTCGACGATTGCGTGTTGCTCAAGGTATTCCGCGAGGCGTTGCTGGTGAATCAATAGCCTTTGGTGGCGTCCACTTGGTTCTTGAGGGGGAGGCTTGAGGCGAAGCGGGCGATGTTTGTTTCAATGAGGGTATTTTGCCGCTCGCTGCGTGCTTCTGAAACTCCGGCGATGTGGGGAGTGATGAGGA
>JBBRIB010000341.1:0-3963 GCA_038221745.1 Verrucomicrobiales bacterium | reverse complement strand
GCCATTGAGCAGGCCTTGGGAGTGGATGAAGATGAGGATCTCCGCGAGGCGGCTGAGGACCGAGCTATGGCTTTCCTTCGGGTAGAGTTCGAGAATCCGGCCAATTGTTTTGACGGCACCGGTGGTGTGGAGGGTGGAGAGGACAAGGTGCCCGGTTTGTGCAGCTTCCATGCAGGTTTCCATGGCTTCACGATCACGGATTTCTCCGAGAAGAATGATGTGTGGAGCCTTTCGCAGCACGTCCTTGAGGCCCTGGCGGTAGGAATGGACATCGCGGCCCACTTCTTGCTGGGTGACGATGCTGGGTGACGGGATGCGGTGGCCGGGATAGTCCGGATCGTCCATGTCATCCGGGTATTGATACTCGATGGGGTCTTCCACCGTGACGATGTGTTTTGGATGATTCCGCCGTGCCCAATCGATGAGTGAGGCAAGAGTGGTGGACTTCCCTGAACCGGTCGGGCCGGTGACGAGGCAAAGGCCGGCGCGGCGGAGGACTCCGTAGCGGAGTGTCTCGGTGGTATCGGGATCGATGCCCAAGGACTCCAGCTCAGGGATGAAATCGTTTAGAATCCGGCAGGTGACACCGAGGCCGGAAGAGCTGAGGTGGGCCTGAATCCGCAAGCGGCCGGAACGTTCGCCATTGTTCCCCATCGGGATGCCTTCGCAGGAGAAATCCGCCACGCGGGTTTCTGCAAACTTCGCGATGGCCTGGGCAATCTTGTCTTCGACACGCTCCGCAATGCCTTGCTCCTGGCCGAAGCCGTGGCTGCCGCTCTCGCGGTTTTTGATGAGTTCCTTGAGAATCTCATCCATGTGGGCGGCGGAGAGGATGCCGAGAAACTCGAATTTCTCCATGCCCTTGTTGGTATGGATATAGACCGGGCGCTCGGCCCGCATTTGGATGTCGGAAACGCGCAACTCACGGCAGACGCGGAAAATAATTCCGAGCAGATCCGAACCCCGCATGCCGGGCATGAAACGCGCTGGAACGGCTCCGGGGGATTGACCCGGAAGTGCTGGCGGTTCTGCGATGGCGGAGTAAACGGACATGGGATTGAGGTTTGAGATTTAAGATTTAAAATTTGAAATGTCAGATTTGAGATTTCAGTTCGCTGCTTGGGGTGAGGATCTGGCTTCGAAGCGGATGATGCCTTGAGCGGTGGCCTCGCGGATTTTCCCGATGAAACGGAAACGCTCCTCGCATTCGGTGATTTTTTGAGCGGAGAGCAAATCCCAGCTTTTTGTTTCGTCCCAACGATTTGCGAGTATCATGTAGTTAGATATACAGTGATCCAAAAGATTAAGATAGGTACGCATTTGCGTAGTATTGAATAAAGGTTTCGGGTTCTGCTGATCTTCAAACATCAGCAGCAAGATATTGGTGCAGGCGCCGGCAGCGGTGAGCATCGGGCGAGGATCGTTCTGCTCCTTGAGACAATATTGGATCGTATCGTCCACGAGTTTTGCCACCGCCGGAGTCATGATCTTGCGGGTGCCCATCTGTGGCTCGGTGAGGAAGAAGTGGAGCGAGTTGTAGTTTCCGTAATGGGCGGGATCCAGATTGTAGGCAAAGCGGAGTTTATCCTCGGCCTCGCGGCGGAGGAAAAAGCGAAGGGCCTGCGAAGCTGGTTTGGGATTCGTGCGCTCGTCGGTGGCAGATTCCATTTCGGCAACCAGGCTGCGGAAGCGCCCTTCGAGGGTCTTGGCAGTCTTCGCGGGAACCTTTTCGGCCTTGGCTTTTTCGCAGATTTCGCAGCTTTCGCCGGGCTTGTGAGTATGGCCGACACCGCCGGTCCATGCGCCGTGGAAGTAGGTATCGATGGGGCCTTGCATGGCGATTGCAAAGACCTCGCCGTAAGGGCTGGTATTGATGCCGAATGGATTGAGCGGCGCTTTCAAATCAGGATTCGTGACCAGCGGGCGTGCGGCAAGCGCCCATGCAAGCGCGCCAGAGCCGATGAGGCCTGCGGTGATTGCGTGAGTGGTGTAGCGTGACATGGTATGAAATTGAGTGAGATTTATACTTATGCGGCGGCACGGGTGCGGAAGCACAAGCGTGACAGGCCAAGGTAAAAGGCGAGGATGCCGGAGAAGTAGAGAATCATGGCCCAGAATCCGGCCATCGGCAGCGCACCCGACTTGAAGTAGAGGCGTTGGGTAAGATCTGCGAAGTGGTAGTGGGGCGAAAACACCCAGATGCTGCGCATGAGAGGATTTTCATCCACTTTGAGCATGTTATCCAAGTAGCCGACACCATAGAGGCCATAGAGCGTGAGACCCAGCGTGGCTGCAAAGCCGGTGATGCCTCCGAAGCGCGAGGCGAGGGCCGTGGAAAGTGCCAGCAGTGGCGCGACGACGAGGAGGAACAGCGCCACGTATTGGGCATTGAGAACCAGCCACATCGCCCGCTCCTTGGCGTCGGCGGGAGCAGTGGTGAAATAGCACAGCGCCCCGGTGATGATGGCGAGTGGCACGATGAACGCGAGCATGGCCAGCCAGATTTCCAGCAACTGCCGTGTCGGTGAGACACCGGTGGTTTGAAAATACTCGCCGATGCCGGTCTTGGCATTGGTCTCGCCCTCGCGGGAGGCGGTGAAGAGGCCCCAGATCAACGCGCAGACCCAGAGAGTGCTCCATGCCGCTTGAATACGGGCAGGCTGCATCAGGATTGGCTTTTCGGTGGCGGTCGAAATCATCGGCAGCGCAAAAGGGACGACGAGGATCGCAAACAAGCAGATCACCCAAGCCTTGCGCTGGAAAATGGTGGCAAATGTGAGTCGGAAAAGTCTCATGGTGCTTAGTTCATTCGAGCTTTAAGTGAACTCCAGGTCTGACCTTGTTCCTGGAAGTGATTGGCGGATTTGCCCTCAAGCATGATGGCACTTGGCATTTCCATCGAGTCGTAGTCGGGGTGGCAACTGACGAGACGCAGGACATTGACGGAGGAGGCTTTCCAGATTTCTTCGAAAGCCTGCCGCGCAAAAGCATCCAGGCCGCTGAAGGGTTCATCGAGCAGAAGGATGTTCCCGCGGTCGGTTTTGACGGAAAATTCCGCCATGATCAAATTCGTCTTGCGGCGGTTCCCGGTGGAAAGGCGACCGTAAGGCTTCTTGGTATCCAGCTCGATGCGCTTGGCGAGATCCAGCGCGGCGGAAACCTTATCCTTGTGGAGGAGCATTTTGAAAATCACCGCAGGAGTGATTTCCGGATCGAAACGCAAATCCTCGGGCAGATACTGGATGAAGCCTTCAGTGCGGAAATTTCCGGCGACGGGCTTGAGCGTCTTGGCAAGGGTGCGGAGCAGCGTGGTTTTACCACGACCGTTACGAGCGAGCAGGAAGTGAGTGCCACCGGCCAGGGTCACACCCTGCCCGAAGCGGGCGAGGGGGCTGCCGTAGCCGATCTCAAGACCTGGGTCGAGATGGATGGATGGGGCTGACTTTGTTTTCATGCAGTATGTTTAAATCGATTTTTTAGTTAAGAGGAGCGGACCATTTCGTTTTCTTAGTTGTTCGCTTCGCTAATCTTTCTAACGTTTAGGATATTCTCATCATGCTGGCAATCTTTTTTTGAACATTTTCAGCACTTGGGTGTCAATTTTTTTGAAATAGTCGATTTGAGCCGTTCAATCCCTTGAAATTCCAAGGTTTTGAGTAATTCCTGAAAATTCCATCAAATGATAAATTTTTCTTCGTGACGGCAGGCAAGGGGCAAGTAGAACTCCCGCAGCGGAATTATGGTGGGCAATTTAACATACCAACAGGCTGGGGTGGACACGCGAAAAGCGGCCGCACTCGTGGGCGATATCGGCACTCACGTGCGAAGGACTCAACAAACACGCAAATTGTGGGGCGCTTTCGGGCTTTTCGCTGCTTGTTACGATCTCAGCAGCTACCAGGAGCCGGTCATAATGACGGGCTGTGATGGGGTGGGGACGAAATTGGAGCTTCTACTCGAGCA
>JBBRIB010000340.1:0-3971 GCA_038221745.1 Verrucomicrobiales bacterium | reverse complement strand
AAAGCAGAGGGCCTCCACACCGAAGTGGGCATGGGCGGCATCCGGCGCGGTGTTTGGGAGATCCGAAGTTCCAGCCTACAGCGCCTTGAACTGTCCATCGATGCCTCAAAGTCCGCTGAAAAATCCCCAGATGTCTCACCGCCCGCTCAAGCCAAATCCTCTGGCAAAAAACCTGCGTGGTTGCCCAGTGAGGCCGAACTCGAAGGGCTAGAGATTCGGAACATGGCCTTGAACGCGCAATTGGAAAAGGGGATCGCCACCGCCAGCGGCATGACCGTCAAGCTCCAGCCTGCCGGCCCAAGGAACGCTTACCGCGCGGAAATCAAAGGCGGCAGCATCCGCCTGCCTTTCAAGATCATCCCCGAGCTGGAACTCCAGCGCCTCAATCTCCGGTTCCAAGACAAACAACTTTTTCTAACCGATTCTGCAATCGGCGTCTGGGAGCGCGGTCGCATTCAGGCGACGGGTGAGTGGGACATGAAAATGCGCCGCTACACACTCGAAGGCACGGCCTCTGGGATCACCTGCGAGGAAGTCCTGAGCGAGGATTGGTCCAAGCGCCTCCAAGGAAACGTCACCTCCACCTTCACCGTCGAGAACACCGCCCTAATCCCCACCGCCCGTGGCAAGCTAACCATCGAGAACGGCACGCTCACCGCTCTGCCCGTCCTCGATACCCTTGCCGCCTACGCGGACACCCGGCGCTTCCGCATCCTCAATCTCAACGAGGCCCGCACCTCCTGGCTTTGGAGAAAAGACGAAGTCATTTTAAGCGAATTGGTCATCTCCAGCGAGGGCCTCGTCCGCCTCGATGGAAATCTCACCATCCGGGGCGAGAACCTTGATGGGACCTTCCGCCTCGGCCTCGCTCCCGGCACCCTCGCCACCATCCCTGGCGCCGAAACCGATGTCTTCACCCCCGGCGAGCACGGCCTGCTCTGGGCGCCCCTCCGCATCACCGGCACACTCAAGGATCCCGAAGAAGATCTATCAGATCGTCTGATCCGGGCCGCAGGCCTCAGGATTTTTGATCAAATCCCGGAAACGGGTGAAAAAGTCATCAAGTTCACCCGCTCCCTCATTCCAGAAAACCAAAGTAAAACCATCGATAGAGGCATCAAAATCCTCGAAGAAAACAGTGATCTCCTGCGTGATGCCGGCGGTATCCTAGGCGGCCTTCTCGGCGGTGGCTCGCCTCCTCCTGCTCCACCTCAAGCGCCACCCGACGAGAAAAAGTGACGCCTCGCATTTCACTCATCATTCCGGCCCACAACGAAGCCGCCTTTCTGCCCGCCTGCCTCGCTGCCGTGGAAAGAGCCCGCCAAGCGTGTGCGGCACCCATCGAGACCATCGTCATTCTCAATCGATGCACGGATGAAACCGAGGCCATCGCCCGCGCCGCCAGCTGCCTCATCGTGCGCGAAGATTCCCGGAACCTCTCAAAAATCCGCAACGCCGGAGCCACCGCAGCCACTGGCGAAATCCTCGTCACCTGCGATGCCGACAGCCGCATGCACCCCACCACTTTTTCCGAAATCCTCCGCCATCTCGAGCCGGGGAAAATCGGTGCCGGCGGCGCGCTCGTCCTGCCCGAGCGCTGGTCCATCGGCATCGTCGCCAGTGTCATCTCCCTTCTTCCCTATCTTGCCTTCACCGGCGTGAGCTTCGGGCTTTTTTGGTGCTGGAAAAAGGATTTTCTTGCCATCGGCGGCTTTGATGATCGCTACGTCTCGATTGAGGACATCGATTTCGCGCAACGCCTCAAACGCCACAACCGCCTTACCCACCGTAAATGGGGCACCCTTTTACGTGCCCCGCTCATCACCTCGTGTCGGAAATTCGATGAATTCGGCGATTGGTATCTCTTTAAAAATCCCGCCCTCGTCCGCCGTATTTTCCGCGGCACCGACCAAAAAGCAGCAGACCACTTTTGGTACGACGTCCGCTCAAAGTAATGCACGCTGTAGCACGGAATCCAACCCGAATTGATTGGAATCTCGTGTAACTTCCTAAGCTTTTGCTGATTAAGTTAAAGTGACGGTTCTGTCACATGGACCCGTTTGCGCACTGGATTTCAGCGGGGTATCTGTTATTGTGTTTACGAAGTGTTGGCACGATTAGTGCAACAAGTCAAAAAAGTTCAAGAAAACAGGGAGTGAAGCATCTAAGAAATCACAAATCCAGAAACCACCCGGCAGCATTTACCTTGGTTGAAATGCTGGTCGTCATTTTGATCCTATCCGTTCTCATGGGAGCAGGCATCAGCCTCTTGGGTGGCACTGGCATGCAGTCACGCAAAGCCGGAGCGGACATGATCAGCGGCATGGTCGATCAAGCCCGCACCTTTGCGATCACCAGCCGCGCCGATGTGTTTCTCGTGATCGCCGAACCCGGCTCCCTACCGGGGCAAGACGAGCGTTGCCGGATCGGCCTGCTTCGAGAAATTCCAGCTCCCCCAGGCAGCAGCGGTTCCAGTACACCTGCGAAAACCTACGAACTCCTCCGCCGTTGGCAAACGCTCAACACCGGTGTGGTCCTTATCGGTGGCACAGTCGATGGTGTCCCCAATCCGATTGATGAACCGAAAGAAAAGATGACAATCCGCCAAGGCAACGGCCAGATCGAAGCGGATTTCTATCAAATTTCCGTCAACTCCATGGGATCGCTCGCCCTCCCCAAAGGCTCCACGCCCATCGTGCTTCGCTTGGCGGAAGGGGCTTACCGTGAAGGCAAACCTTCAACGAATAAAGTGCAGGGTGGCTCGGGCATTGCGGAAACACAGCTCAAAATCGGCAGGGTGATGGCGCGTCCGTATCGTAGTAACTAGCTTTCTATCAATTCCATGAAGATCCCTAACCCTCAATCTCACACTCGCGGCTCCTCGCTCATCGAGGTGGTCATCGCCGTGGGTGTCATGGCAGTCGCCATACCCCTCGTCTTCGGGGCGCTGGCGGAATCCGGAAAGAGCAACTTCTCCTCGGAGGCAGAGACCCGCAGCACCTGGATCATCCCAGCCTGCATGGAAGAAATCCGCGCCTCACGTGAAGGCCGCTCGCGGTTTTTCACCACTACCACCATTGGCCAGGCCTTCCCTCCGGCAGCCGATGTTTGGGTCCTAGCATTCTCACCAGAGGGCAAACCCATCGGCAAGGTTTCCAAAAGCCAATTTGAAAAAGGCATCAAGGATCTCAATGGGGAACGAATCCTTTACCTTGCAACGCTCAACGCCACTCCTCAAGTGCCTGCCAAAGCGGTCGGAAATCCCAAGATGCTGGAAGTCCGAATCACACTCGGATACCCCTCCGGCACCCCGGTTGCGCGCCGCCAAAAACTTGATTTCTTCACCCGGATTCCATGAAGCCCTCTTGCAAAAATTCGGGTGGGTTCACCTTGGCGGAATTGTTGTTTTCCATGGCCATCGGCTCCATCGTGCTCTTGCTCGCGGCCTCGATGCTTGGCACTTCAGGAGAAAGCTACGAACGCGTGGGTGCGAACGTCGCATCCGAGCGTGAAGCCCGCGCCCTCATCACGCAGCTCAGCATGGATCTTTCCACCGGCTCCTTTCATAAAGCGACTCTTATTCAAAACGACTCATCCCCATGGCCCAAAGACCAAGTCGGATTCCTTTGTCTGAAGCCGGCGGCGGCGCAGACCGAGGCCAAGAATATCGGAGATCTTTGTGCCGTCCATTATTACATCAAGGATCTCGTGATCGCCGGGAAAAGCGTCCGCTGCCTGATGCGCGGCTTCCGTGAAAGTAGTGATACCTTCAATGCCCTTCGGGATGACAAAATCCGAGATCTCTTCAGCCCTTCCACCCTCGATGAGCCGATTGCCTTCGGCGTGATCTCCTTTTCCGTGCTTCCCGAATCGCGCGATCCTAAAGGGCAACCCATCCCCTGGGTAAGGAACGATGTCACCGGTCCGAGCGCCTTTGCTTTCCGCCTCGTTCTTGCCCGCCGCGATTTATC
>JBBRIB010000339.1:0-3993 GCA_038221745.1 Verrucomicrobiales bacterium | reverse complement strand
CATGCTGCGAGGGGAAAACTTCCTGCCCCTGCGCGGACAACAGCGATCAAGCGCCGAAGCCAGCGCCAACGATTCCTGCATCGGTTGACTCAAAGCTCAGTGCCCCGAGGGCACGCGAGTTGGATTTTTTCACACTGTTTTTCGTTCCCGATTCCTCCAAAGCTGTGGCTGCCACCGCTTGTTTCCCCGAACCCTCCAGTGGATTCTCGGGAGTGCCGCTGTCCGTGGCCTTTTGTAGTTTTGTCATCTGAGTCCGCGCCCTGACAGGCGCACTGTGCCGATCCATCGCTATCTTGCGCGACTAGGATGCGGCCCTTGGAAATTTTATCCAACGACTCACATGATTTATGAAACCGATTGTCTATATTTTTACAGGTCTATTTGTGGCCGGCAGCCTGCTGCAAGCGCAGGAACCCAGGCTCATTAACGAATCTTTTCTCACCGCCCTGCGGATCGAGGCAGCACGCCATCATCCTGCCTCTGCCTCAGGCAATTACAAAGCCGTCGCCGCCGCCCAAGATGTCCGCTCGGTCCGCTTGTGGAACGATCCCATGGTCGGCTTCGGCCTGATGGGCGCTTCTAAAATGATGCGCGCCGACGACGGAGACATCATGTTTGGCATCGAACAAGCCTTGCCGAAACCCGGCATGTTTGAAGCCCAGCGCAGCAAGGCAGAGGCCCTGGGCCGTGCGGAGCGGCAAAATTCCATCACCACTTCACTCGCTGCTGGCGCGGAAGGCACACGATCCGCCATCGAAATTGCGCTCGCCGACGAATCGATCCGCCTCCAGCAGTCGCAAATCGACTGGCTCACCGCGATGGTTGAGAACGCCCGCCAGATGGCCGCCGATCCCATGGGTTCCAGCAGCGACGCGCTCCGCATGGAAACCGAGCTGGCCAAAGAAAAGCAGATGCTGGACGCCGCCCACCGCACCCGCGAGGGCTATGCCCAAAAGCTCAATCTAACTCTCGGCCGCCCGCTCGACTCTCCATGGCCCACGTTGAAACTCCCCGCCACACCACCGCCCGTGCCTGTGGCGCAAGCCGAAATCGCCCGCATCCCGCATGCGAATCCCAAGGTCCGCGCCATGCGGGAAATGGCGGGTGCGGCCAGCGCGGAAACGCGCATGGCCGACCGCGAACGCCTGCCGGAATTCGCCGTCGGCGTCGATACCCAGCTCTACTCTGGCACCGGCAATGTCAGGAGCACCACCTTGGGCCTGAAGATGAGTCTGCCATGGTTCAACGACCCATCCTATCAGGCAAAAATCAATGCCTCGAAAACCCGCGAACTCGCCGCCACCCAGGACGTCGAAACCGTGCGTCGGGAAATCGCAGCCATGGTCCTAACCGCAGTGACCGAAGCCGCCAACGCCGCCGCTCAGGCCCGCGCCTATTCCGGAGAAATCCACGATAAAGCACAAGCCGCCTCCAAATCCATCGAGGCAGGCTGGATCAGCTCGAAGGCTCCTCTAACTGACCTTCTCGACTCCTCCCGCACCCTCTTTGCCATCCGCCTCGAACAACGCCGTATGATCGCCATGCAACTCGCGGCGCTTGAAGAACTCCAAACCCTCGTCCCTAGCCGCTGAAACCATGAAAACATTCCTCACCATTCTCATCACCGCCCTGTTAGCCGTAGGAGCCACTTGGTTCACCCTGCAGAAAATGGCACCAAATTCGGTTTCCACCACCTCGAGCGGCGAACGCAAGCCTGCATTCTATCAGAGTGCCATGCACCCGTGGATCAAGAGCGACAAGCCCGGCCGTTGCACCATCTGCGGCATGGAACTCACCCCGGTTTACGAAGGTGATAAGGGCTTCGACGAGTCCGGCGGCGGCAACGTCGTCGCACTCACCCAGAACCAAATCCAGGTGCTGCACGTTCAAACCGCCGAGGCAAAGACCCGCCCGCTTGTCCGGACCTTGAGCGTATCCGGCACCATTGATGACAACGCCATGCGGCACCGCGTGCTCTCCGCCTATGTGGACGGCCGCATCGACAAACTGCACGTGAACTACATTGGAGCCGAGGTCACCGAAGGCCAGCCGCTCGCGGAATTCTACAGTCCCTCGCTGCTTCAGGCAGAGCGCGAATACCGCCAACTCAGCGGTGAACTCAAGAAAAATACCGCACTCCGCCTCCGCCAGATGGGACTCACCCAGACCCAGATCGACGCGCTCGATCAAAAGCCCGCCGATTCGCTCACCTCACAGATTCTATCACCTATCAGCGGCACCGTCCTCACCCAGTCGATCTACGAGGGGCAATACGCCACCACCGGCCAGCAACTCTTCGAACTCGCCGATTTCTCCACCATGTGGTTCATGTTCCGCGCTTACGAACAGGACATGCCATGGATCAAACCCGGACTTGCCGTGACCGTCACCACCCCTTCGATTCCCAACAAGGAATTCGTCGGAAAAATCACTTTCATCGACCCTAACTTCGACGAAGCCACCCGTTCCACCAAAGTGCGTGTCGAGTTGGACAACCCGCTCGTCGATGGCCGCCGCGAGTTGCTTCACCGCCTCTATGCCGATGGCAAGATCGAGCTTGAAGCACCCGCTGTGCTCACCGTCCCCCGCGCCGCCGTGATTGAAACCGGGGCCGATGCCGTGGTTTACATCGACAAGGACGGCGGTGCCTACGAACACACCATCATCAAAACCGGCCGCCGCGGCGACGCACTGGTCGAAGTTCTATCAGGACTCAAGGAGGGCGACGCCGTCGTCACCAATGGCAACCTGCTCATCGACGGCCAAGCGGAAATGAACCGCGCCTTCATGAGTCCACCGGAAACCAAGCCAGTAGTCGCAGCTCCTGCTGCTGCTCTCAACGAGGAGCAAAAGAAATCCATCGCCGATTTCATCCAGGTCGCCGATGCCATGGCCGCCGCGCTCGCTGCGGATGATCTGGCGAGGTTCAACACCGCCAGCGAACCCGCCATGGAGACCACCGGCACGATGGTCAAACTCCTGGGCTCGAATGTCGAAAACCTTGATGAACTCGACAAAGCACGCCACTTCCATGGTTTCGATGACCTGAAAGCCGCCCGCATCGCTTTCCACAAGTTCACCGTCGCCGCCACCGCCGCGCTCGAACCCTTGCGCAAAGCCAACCAAACTCCAGATTTCCAAATCTACGAGTGCTCGATGGTGGACCAAGGCATCCCCGGCGTCCCAAAAAAAGCCCGCTGGATGCAAACCGGCGGCCGCAGCATGGGCAATCCGTTCTTCGGAAGTGAAATGCTCGAATGCGGAAAGGAAATCAAACCATGAAATCCTCACCCAACCGTCCAATCCTCGATTTTCAGCCCGGTGACTCTGGAGAATTCCACCATGTTTCCAGTGACCAGCGTGAGATCATGCACCAGCGCGATTGCTGCGATCTGCAAATCCATTGGCCCGATGATACAGCGCCTTCGCTCCAGATCGTGCCGAATCATTCCATACTGATCCGCACATGGATCGTCGAACGGAAGCGAGATCGCCATGTCCAATGCCCTGACAACATCCTCTTTCCGGGAAACCGCATTGTTATATTTTTCTGCCCCGTGCATGAGTTCCGCGCGGACTGGAGAGCATACCACTATTTCAGTCGTGAGGGTCCTGGCAAATTTTTCGACCAATCGAAGATTCTTTCCCTTGAGAACTTCGATCCAGACATTGGTATCGAGGAGATATCGCATCACCAAGTCTTTGCGGGAGATAATGGTAGCTCTGGGGGAAGCTCGAATTCCAGATCTGCCCAGCACCCGATGATATCCGCCAGATCAGGTCGCCTGCGTTTGATCTCCTCAAGTGTTGGTGGGTTTTGCGGCTCAACAGCTGATGAAATCGCCTCGCGGACACGCGTTTCCAATGCCTGTGCCGTTTCCGGGTCCAAGCGCTCCAAGACACGTTCAAGTTCCAAGGCAATTCCACTCACGCGCAAACGATACGATCTCTCACACTCAACTTCAATCCACAATTTATGATTGATCGCATCAT
>JBBRIB010000338.1:0-3999 GCA_038221745.1 Verrucomicrobiales bacterium | reverse complement strand
GCCCGGCACCTCGGGAAGACGAGGCAGGCGATTAACAAGAACCCGGCTACTGCTTCCTTGCAGAAAGCCCTTCGCTCCTATGAGCGCATCGCGCGGCTTCGGTCCACGTTGACCCCTGCCGAATTCATCGCCTGGCTGGGTCGCCCGGTCTGGGACCTTGACGACAAGAGCCCGCTGGAAGCAATCGCCTCCGGGCATTCGGAAGCTGTGGCAGACTACGCTGAAGACGCCTTGCTCGGCACACCTTCCTAGGACTCGATGACCACTGCAAGCTGGCTGAGACGACTGAAGGGCTGCCCGACGATTCCGTGGGATGCGTCATTGATCCGCTGTGTGAACAAGAGCGCCTACGAGAAGGGAATTCCACCTGACTACCTTTTTACATCTGGAGGGAGAAATCGATGCAATCCGAAAGGCGTGCTCTGTATCTATATGGCGGTCGAATTGGAAACTGCTTTGGAGGAATTCAAAAAATACGTTCTCACTCCCGAACTGCAGCCTTTCATCACTTATTCCGGACATTTGAAGGCCGCAAAAATCATCGACTTGGCCGACCCTATAACATGGAAGTATTTAGGAATGACCGATGGCGATCTATACAGAAATTTCAGGTATCACAAATCCCCGACACGCCTTGAAAGTCTAGGACAGGCGATCTCTTCACAACAGGAAATCGTTGGCATTCGTTTCCCTTCGGCCGCTGCGCACGAGGCAGGCAAATCCGGACATAATTTTGTCATATTCAGGGAAGCACTTGTCGTTCCTGATCATTTGAAGATTCGGGATCCGCAGTCGCCTTTGTCCGACTGCTGGCCTTAAGGTCACATCAGACTTGTTTTGACTTCACGATACAGGAAAAGGTAGGGAAAACCGGGAACATCCGCCCTGCGCAAACAAGCGGAAACACGATGATGGCCCGGATTGAACAGAGCGTGATCTACAACCATCAGAAATGTCTGAAAAAACCGATCCGCCACAATCTCGCCTGCCTCATCGGCATAATACCGGAGAATGTCGTCCATGTCGCGTTGGACGAACTTTTGGAAAACCAACTCCGGTTGCATCACCTACCCAGTGCGCTACGGAATTGCTCAAGCGTCATCCCCGACGAAGGATCAAGATCCAACTCGGCATCGCGTCTCATGGCCTCCGCGATTCCATCATCATCGTCATGCAGGATTCCCGGTAACGAACTGAGGAGATGAGCCGCCAGCGTCGCGCGCTGGTTCTGAGGAAGTTGCATCGCCTGCGCCTCAATGATTTCAAGATTCACCATGTTGCGATTATAAAGTCATCCCTTGGTTCTGCAATCCCAGTTTTCAGGGCTGGACGTTCTGGCAAGTTCCGGCACCAGATCGAGCGCCACGTATTCGCTATTGAGCGCCTGTTCCGCCTCAATGCCATCGGTTTTCCGGTCCCCTCGTAACGCCGAGAACCCTACGTCCGCGCCGCGTCCGGCGGCGAGAGACAAGAACCCACCAGAGGCAGGCGCTGACTTTATGCCCAGTCTTCCCATTGTAATCCCGGCACTCGTGCGAACTCACCGCCGTTGTGGGTGATCAATATCAATCCATGGGTCAGCGCGGTTGCTGCGATCAACAAGTCATTCCCGCCAATGATTTCACCGCGTATTTCCAGGTGATGGCGGATTTTGGCATAGTGCGCGACGCAGCGGGAGTCAAAGGGGAGGCGGTGATACAAGGCCAGGAAGTCTGTCAGTAGTTCGCGGCGTTGATCGGAAAGAGTGTATTTCTCGGCTCCGTGATAGAGTTCAGCTTCAACGATGGAAGCAAGCACGATCTCATCCGCAGGAGTGGCTGCCAGGCGCTGAGCCACGGTACGCTGTGAATCCTTCAGTGCGAAAATGATAATGTTTGTATCGATGAGGTAAGTCATTAGTAGGGGTGAGGCCCTGGTGGTGGATCAGCGGGTGCCTCGAACTCGAGATCCGCCCAACATCCCGCGAATTTTTCCCAATACCCCAGCGGCCAGCCTTTGGCGTCCACCGCGGGCGGCGGTGTGAATTTGTCGGCCTTAGCCTCCGGGCGGACCACCAGGAGCAATTCGTGAATTGCCCGCTCGAAAGCTTTGGCCCTCACTGGGTCCAATGTTTTCAGGGTTTCGGCGATTTCAATTTCAAGAGCTTTCACTCGTGGATGATGATGTGGGCTTCTATGGTTTTCAAGCCGTAAGTCCGACTTTTGGTTCCGTTGTGCTGCCACGTCTGTGCGAGGGTGAGGCGCAGTAACATGAATTCGAGCCACTTCGAGTGCCGCCAGAGGTCGTCCTTGTGTAACAGTTTAGTTGATTTTTCTTACGATCTATCAGTAAAAATTCGGGTATGAGCCTGGCTCGCTGAGCCCGCGAATAGCCTTTGAAACAGGTCGGTTACGTTGCCCTCTTGGAGTTTTTTGGTCTTGGCGAGGGTATTGAAGTTCGTGACGTTTTCCGATCCCGTCCGGCTGTGTGATCCAAAGGTTTTGGTGAGGACCATGAAACCGCTCACGCCACTACGAAGCGCAGTTCCACTTTCCGACCGAGGGCGGCGGCGGCATTGCCGAGGCTGGCCACGGTGAGCGATGGGTTCATGGGATCCAGCAGTCGATCCAATGAGGCGCGGCTGGTTTTCATGCGGGCGGCGAGCTGGGTCTTGGTGACGTGTTCGGACTTGAGGATCTGCTGGAGCTGGATGGCGACGGTCCGCTTGAGGGCGAGCACTTCCACGGCGGGAAGGATTCCTTCTTCAGCGAGGAAATCGCGGAAGTCGCTTCTGCGGTGGGCGTTTTGAGCGGCTTTTGTTTTCATGGCTGGTGGTGGTTTATTCTACGGACTGGTCCCATCTCCCAATTGGTTAGCTGTGTTATTTTCGGGTCGATCCGTATCCCGGATCCTGCTTGTCGTGCCGAACCGCCGTGATCCGTATCATTCCGGGCAGTATCCGAAACAGGAAATGGATTGGAAATCTCTTTAAATTACTTCGGCGACGACCCGTGCGATCAAAATGATGCCGCTCCGGGTGAGTCCGGGCGTAGTCGATTGCCGAGACCAATTCCTGCCAAAACGAATCCCCAAGATCCGAGGAAATGGCATCGTAATGGTCAAGCAAAGCCCGAACTTCCGCTGGCACCTTGGGGTGATAAACCGCCGCCCTCATCAACTTCTGCGACCCACTTGGGAAAGAAACTCGGTGTGGCTAATTGGTAAGACCGAACCGGCGTCCATATCAGCATCCCGCCTTCCGATTTCCTCATCATCCGGACCCGACGGCAGGTTTGGCAATCGGTGAAGCAAGAAAGCCACCAATCCCTCCCGGTCTTCCTGGGAGAGTTCTTCTGACTGTCTTTGAACATCCGCAAGTTGAACCATGGAGGTAATCTACTGGGGAATTTCGACCGCAGCAATTCGAATTTTGCCCATCAATGGTGCCGTCTAGCCTTTGAGCCAACCCTCAAAGTCCGGCCACTGCCGCCGTCCCGCCGGGTTGGCTGCTTTGCATGAAAAAGTCGAGGGGTATCAGTCCCGGTAATCGAGCATTGAGGGACCGATTGCAACAGTTTAGCGGTCTGCACTCGCGGCAGGTAGGGCGGCCTCGCCGTAGGCCGCCTGTCTAGGCGGGGCGAAAGCTGGATGCCAAGGAGAGACGGACAGTCGATTCTTGGGCTATCCTTTCGCGTTCCTTGGGCGTGCGCTTTGACTCGGATGCGCCTCGCGCATCCTCGCCCCTTCGGGGCATGTCGCGGGTGCTCCTGTCCAAAACTGCTACAAGCCTTCGCCGTTTTTCGGCGGTAGCGCGCCACCTTTCAGAGAAAGACGAGTCCGTGATCGTGCGGATCGGTTCCGCGCAGCGGGGCGGTTGACTTCAGCGCCAATCTTCGAGTATCAGGCCATCGATCCGCCGGAAGTCTTTTGTGTTATTGGTGACGACGGTCCACTTGTGGCATAGGCCGGTGGCTGCGATGAAAACGTCGGTGATACTCACTGGCGTGCCGCCGTTGAGAA
>JBBRIB010000337.1:0-4000 GCA_038221745.1 Verrucomicrobiales bacterium | reverse complement strand
TTGGCAAATGCGGTGGGAACCGGGGTCGCGGATGATAAAGTGATCTACTACTTCGTCCCGAAGATGATCGAATACTATCTCGGGCAGGAGCCGATTTTACCGAACGTGCCGACCTATCTTGCTTCTGAAGAGGCGGATATGAAATTCATCCTTGGTCACTTGCCTGAGCTCGTCGTTAAGGCCGCCAACGAATCCGGCGGCTACGGCATGCTCATGGGGCCCACCGCCTCCAAAGATGAAATCGCGAAATTCCGCGAACTCATCATCGCGGATCCTCGGAATTACATCGCCCAACCCGTCGTCGCCCTCTCCCGCTCGCCCACCTGGTGCGATGGCGCGATGGAAGGTCGCCACATCGATCTTCGTCCCTACATCATTTACGGCGACGAGGTGAAAATCGTTCCCGGGGGGCTCACGCGCGTAGCATTGACGAAAGATTCCCTCGTTGTAAACTCCTCCCAAGGCGGCGGCAGCAAGGACACTTGGGTACTCCGCGATTGAATCCACCATTATGCTTTCCCGAGTTGCTAATACGCTCTATTGGATGGTCCGCTACGTCGAGCGGGCTGATAATCTCTCACGCCTCATTGATGTCAATCAACAGCTTTTGCTCGACTACGAGAAACTCGATAGTGATCGCTTGCGCGGCTTTTGGCAGCCCATCATTCTCAGCACGGGAGATGAAGAGGAGTTCAGTAAAATCTATGACGCCACCGGGAGTGGTGAGGTTATCCGGTTTCTAACAGATGATCCGCGAAACCACAACAGCATCACCTCCTGCATTGCTCTCGCCCGGGAAAATGCCCGGACGGTGAGAGACCAGCTCTCCGATGAGCTTTGGGAAGAGCTCAACTCGCTCTATCTGTTTTCCCGCTCCGAGGAGGCCACGCGGCTCATCGCCTCAGACCCGGCACGCTTTTACGAAAACGTTCGTCGCTCTGCGGTCACCTTTCTGGGAATTTCCGCCTCCACCATGTCACGCAATGAGGCCTGGGAGTTCATGGATCTGGGCAGGCATCTCGAGCGGGCGGATAAAACCACCCGCTTCCTTGACGTTTCCAGCTACCTTCCAGCAGCGCCCGAAGAAGGGGCGGAATCCTCCGGCCAGGAAATCCTCCACTGGTCCGCCATTCTCCGCTCCTGCGGTGCAATGGGTGCTTTCCGCTCAGCCCAGCGGGAAATCACCGCCCAGAGCGTGGTGGATTTCCTCATCTTTGATAAATATTTCCCACGCTCCGTGCGCTACTGCTTGGAGAAAGTGGATAGAAGCCTGCATCGTATTTCCGGCACTCCCCGTGGGACGTTTTCCAACGAGGCGGAACGCGAGGCTGGTCGTCTGTTGGCCGATCTGAACTTCGGCTCCACCGATGATGTCTTCAAAATCGGCCTGCACGATTACCTCGATGCACTTCAAGGACGCTTCAACCACATCGGCGCCGAGATTTTCGAAACGTACGTGCTCATGCCCGAGCGCCTCCAGCTCACCCCGGTCGCCAAGCCACCTTCATTCTCCGCTGCGGCTGCTTGGCAGTTCGAGCAACAACAACAGCAACAACAGTGAGCGAGACTGAACGGGCGGCGGTGCCCATGGTGGGCATGAGACTTTCGGTCCTCCATCGGACGACGTTTCATTATGCCAGCTCCGTCAGTCAAAGCGTGAACGTCCTGCACTTGGAGCCGCGGACGTTTCCCTATCAAAAAACCCTCAGCGCACTCATTCGCGTGATGCCTGCCACGCGTGTGAAACGTTTCACCGATCTCTTTCAAAATATCACCCATCACTTCGAGTTGCCCGGCCCGCATGCCCGCCTAGAAATCGAGAGCCGCATCAAGGTTCACAATCTTCCGTTGGATATCTCGGACCTCAGCAAAACCGCTCCCCTCGAAGCTCTCAATGATTCCTCCATCCGCGAGCAAACATGGCAATACCTCCAGGAAAGCCGCTGGGTTTCCCGCCATCCGGAAGTCTGGCGCCAAGCGCTGGATGTCACCCAGCCGCACACCTCCCTCTTTGATCAGGCATTTGCCCTGATGACGTGGGTCTATTTGAATTTCAGCTATCAACCCGGTGCCACCAACGTCAATACCCACCTCGAAGATGCATTCGCACTGCGCTGCGGAGTTTGCCAGGACTTCACCCACGTCATGTTAGGCCTGTGCCGCGCGGTGGGTATCCCCGCCCGCTATGCCTCCGGTTACCTCTACAACGGCCCCAAGGACACCCTCGTCGGCGCCCAGGCCTCCCATGCTTGGAGCGAGGTCTATCTTCCCGTCGCTGGCTGGATTGGGTTCGATCCCACCAACAACACTCTCGCTGACGAGCGCTACGTGAAAGTGGCCGTCGGGCGCGACTACGATGATGTCACACCGGTGAGAGGAAACTACCACGGCACCGCCCACTGCCGGATGGAAGTCGTGGTGGAAGTGGTGAAGAGTTAGAATCCATCTCCTCCGGTCCCAGGATGTTACCGCAACCGAAACCTGCGGTTGTCTTTATAAAAGGCTGTGGCAGTCGCCTTACAAATCGACTGCCACAGCCCCGGTCGTTTTTCCCGACCCTGCAATGGTTTGGGTGGAGCTGTCCTTTCACTCACCCGGACGAACCCTACACCCTGGAATAAATAGATATATGGGGTATAACCCTACTTTATATGATAATGAGATTTCAATCGAAGCGTAGGGTTTTTCACCAAGCAGGATTATTGAAAATCCAGGCTGTCCAACATCACCGATGGGTTAGATCAAACCTTATTATAGGTCAATCCCTTAGTGATCAAATTAGCCATGTTGCTGTGACTGGCACGAACCCACCCACATTAGCCGGTTTTGTATGAATTGGCGCGTTATTTCCCAATCCGCGAGGGTGTCCACACCCAGAAATACATGCGAGGCATCAGGCAAGAATTGCAGGAATCCTACGACTTGGTGTGATTTTTTCCATGGAATCCAAACTCACAACTGATTGAACATCAGGGGATTTGAAAAAATCGCCCACTTGGCACATCACCTGCCACTTCATCGCCGGGCATTGATGCCCGGGTCGTCACTTCCACCGCTGCGTATCGGATTCCTCCAGATGGGGGTTCATGGGCATGGCGGAGAAACCTGCCGAATTAAATTCTAATGAACCACTTCCCTCTGTCTGAAAAACGAGTTCCCCGGTTTCGATTTTTCCGATTGATCCCGGTGGTATGCCTGATGGTTGCTCCGCCCGTCGGTCTCGCACAGACACTCTATAATTTTGGAAATCCCAACGCTGAAGAACAACTCTACATTGAACTCATCAACCGGGCGCGGGCCAACCCCCCGGCAGAAGGGGTCCGCCTGGCCACCACCAACGACCCCGGTTTGACCGCCACCTACCAACAGTTTGGTGTCGATCTAACGGTCCTACAAAATGAATTCAATGCCATTGCCGCCACTCCTCCGCTTGCTCCAAGCGCGGCTCTCACCAGCGCCGCGCGCAGCCATTCGCTCTGGATGCTCGACAACGCCACCCAATCGCACAATGAAACCAATCCCACCAATGACCCTGGCAGCCGAATCACCGCCGCTGGATACGGTTGGTGGACTTACGGGGAAAACGTCTATTCCTATTCCACCGGCACTTGGTACGGTCATGCCGGATTCCAAGTGGACTGGGGCACCGGCGGAACCTATGGCATGCAAAATCCCCGGGGACACCGCAACAGCATCCACAATTCGTCCTTTCGCGAAATCGGTGTCGGAGTGCAGCTCGGGAGCAACGGGTCGGTCGGCCCTCAGCTCGTCACACAAGATTTCGGACGACAGTCTGCCGATCCTTCCTTCGGCACTGGCGTGGCCTACTACGATCTCAACTCTAACAATTTCTATGATGCCGGTGAAGGGATCTCCGGCCTAACTGTCAGCGTCGATGGCACCACCACCTATTGCCTCACCGCGAGGGGTGGCGGCTGGACCGTTCCCATCCCTGCCACTGCCACCACCCGCACGGTCACTTTTTACGGCCTCGGGATGA